>NZ_JBYCLA010000145.1:0-2477 GCF_057473665.1 Mycobacterium sp. TH-M25 | reverse complement strand
TTCGGACATCGGGCAGTTCGGGGTGGTCAAAGCGATGTCGACCCGTACCCGGCCGCGACGGCCGACGTCGACGTGTCGCACCATATCCAATTCACCGAGCTGACGATGAAGTTCCGGGTCGACAACGCTCTCTACAGCTGCGCGCACCTGAGAAGCAACGGTCTGCCGGTCAGTCATGGCGCTGACTCAGCGAGCTTTGTCAATATTGCCGCACTGTGCCCAGCGCGGGCAGCCCACCACCGCGAGGTTGGGTCGCCTCGCTCGGCGTGACGTGCCGCCCATGCTTGGGCGTATCCCGAGAGCCACCGCAGTGTGGCCCGCTTGTCTTGGCTAAGCATCGCTTTCAGGGCGAACCGGCGCTCCCCGCGCCGGTATCCCACGCCGATAGCCGCTGCCCCGACCGACAGCTCACGGTGGGTGAGCACCATTCCGGATCTGATCGGTGTGACCACGGCGTCGAGTAACTCGTCGAATCCGCAATCGACGTTCAGTGGATCGGGAGCCGTGCGAAGGGCCAGCGGCAGCCGCCCGAATAGCCGGATCCGCGGCTGCTCTTCGGTCAGCACCGCCAGGGCCAGGTCTGCCCACGCCGTGATCGCATCGCAGCCCAGATCCGTGACGGTGGAAAGATAACCCGGCGCCCAGGACCAGATGTGTTCGAAGAACAGCGCATCGGCGACGAACCGATCATGCTCAGTGCCGGCATCTTGCAGACCGGCGTAACACATCAACAGCACACCGAGGTGGTCGGCGTCGGCGGGTGGATCCACTTCGGCCGCGCGCCAGAATCCCTCGATCCGGTCGAGCCCGTGTCCGCCCAGCTTGCCTTCGGGACCCAGGTGGATAGCCGCATGCGGCGGAGCCCCCAGGATGAATGCCTCGGTGTGGTCGGCGGCGGTGATGCGGGGAAGGCCCAGGGCGTCGGTCAGCCGATCGGTCGCCGGCGGCGGTGAGTAGGCGATCGCGCCGAGCGCACGGAGCATTTCGCAGCGGCCGGTAGTAACCGGCGGCACAACATCTGCTGTGGTCATCGGGCTGGGATTCGGTAGGCGTCGACGGATGGTTTGAGGGGACGCATCAGCCAGTGCGGACGCCGGGTTCGATCGGGCGTGACGGTCGGTGCGGAGCGCGTCATCGCCAGCCACTGGCGGTAGACGTCGTGCGCTTTGCCGGTGTCCACCCAGATGTCGCCGGCCCGGTCATCGCGGCCGGCCGGCATCACCCGCACCGCCTGGTGCCAGCAGTGCATTCCCGAGATCGGATCCGGCTGAACCGGGAACGTCAGGTTTTGGTGCACACCGGTGTCACCCCACCAAATCCGTTGCGTATCAGGGTCGCTGCTCGTGTAGGGTTCGACGGGCCGCAGCCTTCGCATCGACCAGGCGGACCCGTCGCGGTCCAGGTCCACGGTGGCCATCATGGCGCGCATCCCGTTCGGCTCGTTCACGGTGCGCCAGCGTCCCATGTGATGGCTGCAGGCGACCACACCGGGGCGGATGCCTTCGGTGATCCAGGCTTTGGCGACGAAATGCCCGACCGTGGTCTCGACCCGCACCAGGTCACCGGTGTTTGCAATACCGAAGCATGCCGCGTCGTCCGGGTGAATCCATACCGGATTCGTGTGGGCCAGTTCGTCGAGCCACTTGGAGTTGGCGGTTCGGGTGTGCACCTGAGTGGGTACCCGAAACGTCGAGAGCAGCACCACCTGATCGTCGGCAAGCCGATCGGGGTGAACGTGGCTTTTGATGTAGCCGGGCAGCGCATGCTCGGGCCAACCCCATGCCGCAAGCGTCGACGAATAGAACTCGAGCAGACCCGACGGAGTCGGAAATCCCCGCAGGACCCGATCGTCCACGCGCACTCCGACCGCTCGCCGTCCCTGCGCATCGGGCTCTGGCGACGCGATCGGAACCACATTGACGGCGTCGTCTTCAGGTGCGGCGGTGTACACCCGGCCGGCCGGGCTGACATGCGGATCCACCAACTCCTCGGCGGGAACCTCGTGCTCGTGGACGGCGCCGACACCCCGCGTAATCTCGAACGCCCCGTAACGGCGCATGAACTCCAGTGGCGTCAAACGCTCCTGTGCGGCCCGTTCGGGCAGCCCTGGCACGGAGTTCTCGAACATCCAGCCGTAATACTCGTCGACGGTGAGCTTTTCGCCGGGCCGGGCTCGCGACTCGTGGTATCGGCGGATGCCCAGGCTGCCGTCCGGGTCGATCCGCCAGGACAACTCGATCCAAAACTCGTTCTCTTCCCACACCTCGCCCGGATTGACTTGGCGGGTATCGGTGATCGACTCGCCCAGCCGCTGCCGCACGGTGCGTAGCACGGGCTGCCGAAATCCGATCCACTGACCGTCGTACTGCTCGTAGGAGTGGGTGTCGTGCCGCTCGGAGGCGTGTCCCATGGGCAGCACCCAGTCGGCCAGATACGCCGATTCGCTCCACGTCGGGGTCAATGCGACGTAGCAGCCG
>NZ_JBYCLA010000144.1:0-4723 GCF_057473665.1 Mycobacterium sp. TH-M25 | reverse complement strand
GGGCTGCGCGGTTCCGCGATTGGCCATGGTGTCGTGGAAGTCCCGGTGGTGGTCGAGCGGCCGGTGCTGGGGGAGCGGCGCGCCGCGTCGGTACGGGCCGCGTCGGCTTCGGCGACGTTCGACTTTGTCGTCGCCGAGCCCGGCTGGACGATGTTCATGATCAGCCACTTCCACTACGACCCGGTCTGGTGGAACACCCAGGGCGCCTACACCAGCCTCTGGACCGAAGACCCGCCCGGAAAAGCCCGTCAAACCAACGCTTTCGAATTGGTCCACGCGCATCTGGAGATGGCCCGCCGCGAACCCGAATACAAGTTCGTCCTCGCCGAGGTCGACTACCTCAAGCCGTATTGGGACACTCACCCCGAAGACCGTGCCGATCTGCGTCGGCTGATGCGCCAGGGCCGCGTGGAGGTCATGGGCGGAACCTACAACGAGCCGAACACCAACCTGACCAGTCCCGAGACGACAATCCGAAATTTCGTGCACGGCATCGGTTTTCAGCGCGACGTGCTCGGCGGCGACCCGAAGACCGCGTGGCAGCTCGACGTGTTCGGCCACGACCCGCAGTTTCCCGGCATGGCCGCCGACGCGGGGCTCACGTCCAGTTCGTGGGCCCGCGGGCCGCACCACCAGTGGGGGCCGATGCACAGCGAGGGCGGTGTCTCGGGCATGCAGTTCAGCAGCGAGTTCGAGTGGATCTCGCCGTCGGGCCGCGGCCTGCTCACCCACTACATGCCGGCGCATTACTCGGCCGGCTGGTGGATGGACGAGTCGACCACGGTGACCGAGGCCGAGCAGGCCTGCTACGAGCTGTTCGCCGAGCTGAAGAAGGTCGCGTCGACCCGCAACGTGCTGCTGCCGGTCGGCACCGATTACACGCCGCCGAACAAGTGGGTCACCGAGATTCATCGTGACTGGGGCGCGCGCTACGCCTGGCCGCGGTTCGTCTGCGCGTTGCCGCGCGAGTTCTTCGCCGCGGTGCGTGCCGAGTTGGACGAGCGCGGCCGGGCGCCGTCACCGCAGACCCGCGACATGAACCCGATCTACACCGGCAAGGACGTGTCGTTCATCGACACCAAGCAGGCCAACCGCGCCGCCGAGGACGCGGTGCTCGACGCCGAGAAGTTCGCGGTGTTCGCCGGTTTGGTCGGCGGCGCTGAGTACCCTCAGGCCGCGTTGGCCAAGGCGTGGGTGCAGTTGGCCTACGGCGCCCACCACGACGCGATCACCGGCTCGGAGTCCGACCAGGTCTACCTGGACCTGCTGACCGGCTGGCGCGATGCGTGGGAGCTGGGCCGGGCGGCCCGGGACAACTCGCTGGCGTTACTGTCCAGTGCGGTCGACGGCGAGGTAGTCGTGTGGAACACGTTGGCGCACAGTCGGACCGACATCGTCACCGCCCGGTATGCCGAACCACTGGGCGCCGGGGCCCAGGTGCTCGATCACAACGGTGTGGCGTTGCCCGCGGTGGTCGAGCGGGGAGGGACGTCGGTCAGCTGGCTGGCCCGCGACATGCCGTCGCGGGGTTGGCGGTCCTATCGGGTGGTTGCCGGGGTAACCGAATGTGGTTGGGAGCCGTTGCCGGGCAACGAGATAGCCAACGAGCATTACCGGTTGTCGGTCGACCCCACACGCGGCGGCGCAGTGGTCTCGCTGGTGCGCGACGGCAAACAGCTGATCGGTGAGGGCCGAGTCGGCAACGAGTTGGCCGTCTATGAGGAATATCCGGCGCATCCCACTGGTGGTGAAGGGCCGTGGCATCTGCTGCCCAAGGGGCCGGTGGTCGGCTCTTCGGAGTGCGCGGCGGAGGTGCAGGCCTATCGCAGCCCGTTGGGCCGGCGGCTGGTTGTCCACGGCCGGATCGGTGAAATGCTGCGCTACAGCCAGACGCTGACGCTGTGGCGCGGGGTCGACCGGGTCGACTGCGCCACCACGATCAACGACTTCGTCGGAGAAGACCGGCTACTACGGCTGCGCTGGCCGTGCCCGGTGCCGGGCGCCATGCCGGTGAGCGAAGTCGGCGACGCCGTGGTCGGTCGCGGCTTTGCGTTGCTGCACAACAACTCTGAGTCGGTCGATACCGCCGAGCAGCCGTGGACGCTGGACAACCCGGCCTACGGCTGGTTCGGGTTGTCCTCGGCGGTGCGGGTGCGCGTCGGCGACGGCGACAATCAAGTGCGAGCGGTGTCGGTGGCCGAGGTGGTCACGGCGAGCGAGGCCGTGGGCGGTGCGCTGGCCCGCGACCTGATGGTGGCGCTGGTGCGGGCCGGGGTCACGGCCACCTGCAGCACCGCCGACCGGCCACGCTACGGACTGCTCGGTGTCGACTCCAACCTGCCCGATACCCGCGTTGCGCTGGGGCAGAGCGCGTTTACCGCGTCCGTGCTGGCGCGCGCCGACCCCGCCTACACCCGCGAGGTCGAGCGGCAGCTTGCCGATACCGGCTGTGCCAGGGTGTGGGTGCCCGCTGCCGCCCCGCTGGCCGAAGCCTGGCTTCCGAACGCCGACCTACGGGATGCGCGGGCGCTGCCGGTGCTGGTGATCGCCGGACGTGACGACGCACATCTCGACACGGCCATCGCGGCGGTGGTCGACGATCTCGCCGATGCCGAGATCGTCGTGAACCAGCATGCCCCGGCTGGCTTGCGGGACTTCGACTCGCGCACTGTCGCGCTGTGCAACCGCGGAGTGCCCAGCTTCGCCGTCGAGACCGACGGCACCTTGCACACCGCGTTGATGCGGTCGTGCACCGGCTGGCCGTCCGGCATCTGGATCGACGAACCCCGGCGCACCGCGCCCGACGGGTCCAGCTTCCAATTGCAGCATTGGACGCACACTTTCGACTATGCGCTGGTCTGCGGTGTCGGTGATTGGCGTCGCGCCGAGGTGCCCGAGCGCAGTGCCGAGTTCTCGCATCCGCTGCTGCCCGTCGCGTCGTCGGGTGAGCGGGGCGGGTTGTCCGCGACCGGTTCGCTGCTGGAAATCGGACCCGTCGGCGCGGTGCGGCTGGCCGCGCTCAAGGCGGCCGGAAACCCGCTGGCGCACGGCAGCGCCCAGCGTGTCGACGCGAGTCGCGTCGCGATCCGATTGGTCGAAACCCGCGGTGGGGAAGCCGAAGTCGACGTGCGCTCGCCGTTGGGGACCGTGTCCGGGCTGCGGTCGGCCGATCTGCTGGAGCAGCCACAGGCCCGTCAGCTGACCACGTTGCACGGCAACCAGATCGGCACCGCGCTCGCATGGTTCGACCTGCCGCGGTTGCTGGATGCCGAAAGCGTGGCGCTTGCACCGGATGCCGAGATCGCGCAGCCCTTGTACGCGCGCTACTGGCTGCACAATCGTGGACCGGCGCCGCTGGGCGGCCTACCCGCGGTGGCACACCTGCACCCGGTCCGGCTCACCGCCGAGCCGGATTCGCAGGTGTCGTTGCGGCTGACGCTGGCCAGTGACGCCAGCGATGCGACGCTGGCCGGGACGGTGACACTGGTCTGCCCGCCCGGCTGGACGGCCGGCCCTGCCGCTTTGCCCTTCACCCTGCCGGCCGGCGAACACCTGGAAGCCGACATCGTCGTGAAGGCGCCCGCCGGCATCGATCCCGGCGTGTATCCGGTGCGGGCGCAGTTGGCGGTCACCGACACCGAAGTGCCGGCCTCCTGGCGTCAGGTGGTCGAAGACGTCGCGCTGGTTTCCGTGCGCGGCGCCGACGACGCTGCGCTGATCCGCCTGACCCGCGTACCCACGGATATCGTTGTCGCCGCCGGGGGTTCGACCCGGCTGACCGCCACGGTCGGCACCGATGCGGGTGCCGACCTGAGTCTCGAGGCCCACCTGATCAGCCCCTGGGGCACGTGGGAGTGGATCGGACCGGCGGCAGTGGGTGCGGTGTTACCGGCCCGCGGCACCGTCGACGTCAGCTTCGAGGTGAACCCGCCCGCGTGGGTCGAGCCCGGTCAGTGGTGGGCGCTGATCCGGATCGGCTGCGCCGGCCGACTGGTCTACTCGCCCGCTGTGCAGGTGAAAGTGCAATGAATGTTGCTTCGGTGCAGGGTATTCCAGTCCCGGTCGAGGAGGTCGACGAGCGGGAGGAACGATTGCGCGGCGGTGCGCGGGCCGCGGCGTTGCCGGCGGTCGGCACCAGCGAGGGTCGGCAACTGCGGCGTTGGCTCACTCAGCTGATCGTGACCGAACGCGTGATCGCACTCGAAGCGCAGGCCCGCGGGGTGAGCGCCGACCGAGCCCCCGCCGAGGACGAGTTGCTGCCCGACAGCACCGCACGGCTGGAGATCGGCAGTATCGCCGCCGCGGCACTGGCCGACCCGCGCGCCCGGGCTCTGTTTACTCACGTCACCTCCGGTGTCGAGGTCAGTGACGGCGACATCGCCGCCTATCACGATCGAAACCCGCTGCGGTTCGCCGGGTCTCAACGCTACGCCCCCGGCTGGCGGGCCCCGGCCGCCGCCGTCCCGCCGCTTGCGGAGGTGCGTTGCGCGATCGCCGAACACCTCCGTGGCGCCGCCCGACGGCGAGCCTTCCGGGTGTGGCTCGACCAGCGCCGCGCGGCACTTGTCCGGCTGGCGGCCGGCTACGAGCATCCCGGTGACCCACGTCAACCCGACAACACCCACCGGCACTGAGCTCTGATGTTGACCCTGGCTGTGGATATCGGCGGCACCAAGATCGCCGTCGGTCTGGTAGACCCGTCCGGCGAATTGGTACATACGTT
>NZ_JBYCLA010000143.1:0-3914 GCF_057473665.1 Mycobacterium sp. TH-M25 | reverse complement strand
GCTCAGGTGTTGGGGAGCACATTGCCCGCCGACGTTGCGGCGCGCCACGCCGATGCCTTCGCCGCGGCGCCGGTACTGCTGGATGCGATCTATGATCCGTGGCCGACGCCACTGGCCGCGGCGGTGAGCGATGCCGGCGGTCAGGTGATCGGCGGCCTGCAGATGCTGCTGCATCAGGCGTTCGCGCAAGTCGAACAATTCACAGGCCGACCAGCCCCGCGAGCGGCGATGGAGGCTGTCTTGGATTAGCGTGCCGCGCATGCTGATTGGACTCGTTCTGCTGTGGATGGCTGCGCTGAGTGGATACGACGTCCGGCAGCGCCGGCTGCCGAATTGGCTGACTATTCCCGGATTCGCGATGATCATGCTGGCCGCTCTGGGTTCTGGCCGCGGGTGGGCAGCGCTGGTCGGCGCAGTCGCGTTAGCCGGCGTCTATCTGTCGGTACACCTGGTGGCTCCGACGGCGATGGGCGCCGGCGACGTCAAGCTGGCCCTGGGATTGGGGGCGCTGACAGCACGTTTCGGTGCCGATGTGTGGTTGCTCGCGGCCATCGCCGCGCCGCTGCTGAGCGCGGTGGTCGGCCTCGTGGCGTGCGCCGGCTGGTCGATCCGGGTGGTGCCGCACGGGCCGGCGATGTGTCTGGCGAGCGCCGCGGCGGTGGGGTTGGCGAGTTGACCGGCCGCCGGCTCGCCGAACGTGCACTGAGTTCGACTTCCGGCCCTCGTTTTCGTACTGAGTACACGTTCGGCGAAACACTAGGCTGCCGCGGCACGACCCTTCAGGGCGCTGCGCAGCCCGTAACGTTTGCCGCGGATCTCGCGCGGCTCGGAGTCCGGGAACTTCTTTTCCGAGTGCGTTTCCGGTGCGTCATCCGACGTCGAGCGCAGCCAGGTGTTCGGCAGGGCCAGTTTGAGGATGGTCCAGAACGACTGCCAATACTGGCGCAGCAGCGGTCCAGTGGTGTAGGGCAGGTCGTATTCCTCGCAGAGCGCGTGCACGCGCACGCTGATCTCGGCGTACCGGTTGCTGGGCAGGTCGGGGAACAGGTGATGTTCGATCTGGTAGCACAGATTCCCGCTCATGAATGCCATGATCGGGCCGGCGTGGAAGTTGGCCGAGCCCAGCATCTGGCGTAGATACCATTCCCCGCGGGTTTCTTCTTCGAAGCTCTCGATGGTGAATTTCTCTGCACCATCGGGGAAGTGGCCACAAAAGATCACCATGTAGGCCCAGTAGTTGCGGATCAGGTTGGCGATGGCATTCGCCTTGAGCGTGTGCTTCCAGTTGGTGCCGGCCAGAGCCGGATAGACGATGTAATCCTTGCCCGCCTGCTTTCCCATCTTGGTTCCCATGATGCGTAGGTCTTTTCGGGCCTCGGCCCACGACTTTTCCTTCTTCCGGATTTTCGCGGACTCGACGTGGTGCAGCGCGACCCCCCACTGGAAGAGTGTGCCGAGCATCAGGTTGTAGACGGGGTTGCCGATCATCCATGGCGCCCAAGGCTCGTCGCGTGTGACGCGCATGATGCCGTAACCGACATCGCTGTCCAGGCCGACCACGTTGGTGTACTTGTGATGTATGAAGTTGTGCGAGTGTTTCCATTGCGACGACGGGCATGCGGTGTCCCATTCCCACTCGGTGGAGTGAATCTCGGGGTCGTTCATCCAGTCCCACTGGCCGTGAATGATGTTGTGGCCCAACTCCATATTTTCGATGATCTTGGCCGAGGCCAGGCTGGTGATACCGGCCAGGCGGGCCATCCGGCTGCTGCTGGCGAACAACGCCAAGCGGCCGAAAGCTGCCAGCCCGCGCTGTAATTGGATGGCGCGACGGATATAGCGGGCGTCGCGTTCGCCCCGCGATTCCTCGACGTCGGCGCGAATCTGGTCGAGTTCGGTCGCCAGATTCTCGACGTCCTGCGGGGTGAGGTGTGCATATGCCTTGATATCGGTGATGGCCATGGGAGCGTTGTCCTTTCAAACCTTGATGGTGCAGTTACCGGATGCGGTCGAAATGCATGTCTGGATTCGGTCGCCCGCCCCGTGCTCGTCGCCGGAGCGAACATCGCGAACGTGGCCTTCCTCGAGTGGCAGTACGCAGGTTTGGCAGATGCCCATCCGGCATCCGAACGGCATTTGAATGCCCAGCTTTTCGCCGGCCTCGAGGATGGATGTTGCGCCGTCGATCGCGATTTCCTTATCGGATATCGCGAATGTCACCGTGCCGCCCTCGCCGCCTTTGTCGGTGACGGCGATGCTGAATCGCTCCAGGTGGAGAGCCTCGTCGAGGTTGTTGTCCTTCCAGACCTTTTCGACCGTTTCGAGCATGGCCGCGGGTCCGCACGCCCACGCCGAGCGATCACGCCAATCGGCGACGATGTCGTCGAGCTCTCCGAAATCGAGCTTGCCGTCGGTCTCGGTGAGCCGCAGATGCAGTCGGTAGCCGCGTTCTGCCTTCTCGGTGTCGCGCAGTTCGTCGTGGAAGATGACCGCGTCCTGCGAGGGGGCTGAATGCACGTGGACGATATCGGGGAACTGGCCTCGTCCCCGCAGCGATCGCAGCATCCCCATGACGGGTGTGATGCCGCTGCCCGCGGTGATGAACAGGATCTGCGACGGCGGCGGGTTGGGTAGCGCGAAGTCTCCCTTCGGAGATGCCAGCCGAATGATCGTGCCGGGTTCGACGCCGTTGACCAGGTGAGTCGACAGGAAGCCTTCCGGCGTCGCCTTCACGGTGATCGAGATGTTGCCGTCGCCGTGCTGGGGGACCGACGTCAACGAGTAGGACCGCCAATGCCAGCGGCCGTCGACGCGCAAGCCGATGCCGACGTATTGGCCTGGCCGGTAGTCGCCGGAGAAGCCCCAACCCGGCCGGATGATGACCGTTGCGGTGTCGTCGGTTTCGGGTTCGACCGCCACGATCTCACCGCGTAGTTCGCGGGCCGACCACAGCGGGTTGATCAGCGATAGATAGTCGTCGGGCAGCAGCGGCGTGGTCGCCCGTGCGGCCAGCCCGCGAAGCGTGTTGACCCACGATCCGTACGCCGAGTCCACGTTCTTCGCCGGGGATCGCGCCCAGCGCACCGCGGATTTGAAGGGCGAGGTCATGGTTTGCCTTCCGCTCGTGAACATTGTGACCGTGGTCACGCGAGTGGATTACCCTACTGCGGAGTAATAAAACCTCGGTCTGGAACGCGCTGGGTGCAAGCAACCGCCAAGCACCGACCCCTGCAGCCATCCGAGTGGCGCATTTTTCCCCGACGAGGCCCGCCGTGGGAAGATGGGACTCGTGTTGCGATGGACCACTGCTGGTGAATCCCACGGCCGCGCTCTGGTGGCCGTGGTCGAAGGCATGGTCGCCGGGTTGACGATCACCTCCGACGACATCGCCGACCAGTTGGCCCGCCGTCGACTCGGCTACGGCCGCGGCGCCCGGATGAAGTTCGAGCGCGACCAGGTCACCGTGCTCGCGGGAGTGCGTCACGGCGTCACCCTCGGCGGGCCGATCGCCATCGAGGTCGGCAACACCGAGTGGCCGAAATGGGAGACCGTAATGGCCCCCGACCCGGTCGAGGAATCCGAACTCGAGGTGGCGCGCAACGCGCCGCTGACCCGGCCGCGGCCCGGCCACGCCGATTACGCCGGAATGCTGAAGTACGAATTCGACGATGCCCGACCGGTGTTGGAACGGGCCAGCGCCCGCGAGACCGCCGCCCGCGTCGCCGCCGGCACCGTCGCCCGCCAGTTTCTTCGCCAAGCCCTCGGCGTCGAGGTGCTGTCGCACGTCATCTCGATCGGCGACTCCACGCCGTATGACGGACCGCCGCCGCAGCCCAGCGACCTGGCCGCGATCGACGACAGCGGGGTGCGAGCCTTCGACAACGCCGCCGAAGCCTCGATGATCGCCGAGATCG
>NZ_JBYCLA010000142.1:0-7133 GCF_057473665.1 Mycobacterium sp. TH-M25 | reverse complement strand
CTGCGCCTCGGGGTCGGGTCCCGAGGGCTCGGTGGCGTCACGGACCTTCTTCTCGACCGCGCGCAAGCGCCGCTCGAGGTCGGCCGATTTTTCCCGGGGAACTTTGCCGATCGCGTCCCATTTCTCGCCGATGGCCCGTAGTGCCGCGGTGGCCGCCTTCTGGTTGCTCATGTCGATCTTCTCCGCCTCAGCCAGCAGCGCCTCTTTGGCGGTGGCGTTGGCGTTGAATTCGGCATCCCGCTCGGCGGTCGCGGCGTTGCGGGCTTTGAAGAAGGTGTCCTGCGCGCCCTTGAAGCGGGCCCACAGCGCGTCGTCGACGTCGCGGGCGGCGCGGCCGGCGGCTTTCCAGTCGTCGAGGAGTTTGCGAAATTCCGCGCTGGTGGCACCCCAGTCGGTGGAGTCGACAAGCGCTTCGGCCCGTACGCAGAGCTTCTCTTTGGCCTCGCGGGCCCCGACCCGGCCTCGGTCCAACTCCGCGAAATGTGATCCGCGCCGCCGGTTGAAGGTTTCCCGCGCTGCCGAGTAACGCTTCCACAGCGCGTCGTCGGTCTTGCGGTCCAGCCCGGTGATCGTTTTCCATTCCTCGAGAATCGTGCGCAGTCGGTCGCCTGCGACCTTCCATTGCGTCGAGGTGTTGGCCAGCTCCTCCGCCTCGGCTGCCAAGGCATCTTTGCGTGCGGTCGCCGCGGCCCGATGCTCGTCACGAAGAGCGCGGGCGGCGGCTGCGGCCGCACTGGCGTGCTCGGCGATGGCGGCGAGACGGCGAGTCAGCGCATCGATGTCGCCGAGGACGTTGGCGCTCGGCAACGTCTCGGCCAGCGCCTCAGCGGTGGCTTTGACCTTGCGCGCATCGCCGATACCGGCGGCCAGCCGCTCTTCGAGCAACGTGATTTCGGTGCTCAGGTCATCGAAGCGCCGCCCGAAGTGGGCGAACGCCGCTTCGGTGTCACCCGCTTGCCAGGAACCCACGACGCGTTCGCCTGCCGCGGTGATCAGCCACACCGTTCCGTCATCGTCCACCCGACCGAACATGTGTGGGTCGCTGACCGGCGCTGACGCCACCGGGTGGGCCGGGGGGCGTGGGGTCGGCTTGGGGCCTGGCCGCGGGCCCGGCCGCGGTACTTCGTGTCGCTCGTCGGACGTCATCAACTGCCGTTACCTACCCTTCGCGCGGTTATTGGCCGCACACCTGCCGCGCGTAGCGGCGCCGTCGAAACGAGATACACAGGTCCGTACCCCACCAGTATTGAAGCAGCTTGGCCAGTGAAGCGTTTCGAGTTGGCGGCGCAGTGGCTTCGGCCGGGCCGATATGAGGTAGGTGAAGACGTGTCACCGGCGATGATTCGCTGCTCGCCCCTAGGCTGATAGGTAAAACCGGGGACAAGGGGCGGTGAACCATGTCGAAAGCGGATTTGGCGGTGCTGATCGCGCTGTGCGCCGCTTTGGCATCCGCGGTCGGCGACGTGATTCGTCAGCGGTCTGCTCAGGAGGTCACCGACGCCGACGTCGGCCACCTCGAACTGTTCCGCTTGTCGCTGCGTGACTCACGCTGGTGGATCGGCGGCCTGGGGGCTGTCGCCAATTACAGCCTGCAGGCCGCCGCGCTCGCGATGGGCTCGGTGATGTTGGTGACGGCCTTGCAGGTGACCTCGCTCCTGTTCGCGCTGCCGATTTACGCCCGCCTGGCCCACCACCGGGTGACCCGCTGGGAGTGGACCTGGGCGGTGTTGCTGGCCGGGTCGCTCGCGGTGTTGGTGACGGTCGGAGACCCCGGCGCCGGGGTCGCGCGCGGGTCGACCGTGAGCTGGCTCGCGGTGGCCGCGGTGCTGGGCCCGGTGTTGGTGTTGTGCGTTCTGGGCGCCCGGATCTGGGCCGGCAGCACGCTGGCGCCCGTCCTGTTGGCAGTAGTGGCCGGGTCGTCGCTGGCGTTGTTCGCCGTGCTGACCAAAGGTGCCGTCGGGGCGGCGTCGGGTGGGTTTGGCGCAGTGCTGCGCGCCCCCGAGTTCTATTGTCTGCTGCCGGCGGCGCTGGCGGGAATGATCTTCCAGCAGTCGGCATTTCGCGCTGGCGCATTGACCGCGTCGCTACCGGCGGTGACGGTGACGAAGCCGCTGGTCGCGGCCGTGCTCGGGGTTGTGGTGCTCAGCGAGACGTTGAACGCCGACGGCGCAAGGGGGTTGGCACTTCTCGGCGCCGGGGTGCTGGTGATCGTGGCGACGATAGCATTGGCCCGCGGCGAGGCGGCGACCATGGCGGCGGGCGACGGACGAGACGTCGTTGTAGCCGAGCAGGAGCCGTCGAGTCGTTAGCGACGAGGTTTCCACAGCCCACATCAGTACCGTGGCGGGGTACAAATCGGGCGAGGAGGGTTAAAGCGTGCCGAAGACAGAGCTCGCGGGGTTGCTAGCGATGGCGGCGGCGTACGCGTCGGCGCTCGGTAATGTTGCGCGGCAACGGTCCGCGCACGAGGTCACCGAGGGTCGCGTCGGCTATCTCAGGTTGTTTTTCCTGTCGTGGCGTAATCGGTCTTGGCGGCTCGGAGCGGTCGCGGCCGTTGCCAACTACGGACTGCAGGCCGCGGCGCTCAATTTCGGCTCGGTGATATTGGTGACCGGGCTGCAAGTGACGGCCCTGCTGTTCGCGCTACCCCTTTACGCCCGGATGAGCGGAGTCCGTGTGAGCCGGTGGGAGTGGTGTTGGGCGGCGGTATTGGCCACCGCGCTGGCCGTCATCGTCACCGTCGGGCACCCAGTGGCCGGACATTCGCGCGCGCCGCTGCACACGTGGCTGGTGGTTGCCGCCATCGCGGGTCCGCTGGTTGCGCTGTGCCTACTTGGAGCGCGGCTCTGGCCGGATGGGGGGGTCGCCGCGGTGTTGCTGGCCGCGATCTCGGGTGCGTCGCTGGCGTTGTTCGCCGTGCTGGTGAAAGGCGCGGTCGACGCCGCCGCGGGTGGCATCCTCGCGGTCTTGGCCGCTCCTGAGCTCTACGCCTGCATCGGGGCCGCCGCCGCCGGGATGGTGTTTCAGCAGTCGGCGTATCGACGCGGCCCGCTCAACGCCTCGATGCCGACGATGACGGTGGCCAAGCCGACGGTGGGCGCGTTGTTGGGAATTTTCGTGTTGGGGGAGACCGTGCGTTCCGGCGACGAGACGGTGTTCGTGGTCGGGGTGGCGGTGGCGGTGATGGTGATCGCCACCGCGGCGCTCGCTCGCGGCGAGGCCGCAACGGTCGAAGCGCACACCGACACGTTCGCCGCAACGGCGTCGAACCGCTAGTTTGATGGCGTGTTAGGCGCCATCTCGATCATTCCGTCGGCTCCGGTGCTGATCCCCGAGCTGGCCGGCGCGGCCGCCGACGAGGTCGCGGAGTTACGGGCGGCCACCATCGCCGCCGCCGCCGTGCTGCCGCCGCGCTGGATCATCGTCGGGGTGGGTGCCGCGGACGGTGTCGTCGGCCCGGCGAGTGTCGGCACGTTCGCGGGTTACGGCGCCGACGTACCGGTGCGGTTGTCGCCGCAGGCCGACGGTCCACCGATCCCGATGCCGCTGTGTGCGCTGATCGGCGGTTGGACGCGAGCTCAGGCCCAGCCGGATGCGGTCGCGCAGGTTCGGGTCTACGCCGAGGGCCACGACACCCCGGCCGCGGTAGAAATCGGCCGGCGGCTGCGCGCCGAGACCGACCGGTCGAGCGAGCCGACCGGGGTGCTGGTGGTCGCCGACGGCGCCAACACGCTGACGCCGGCGGCGCCCGGCGGCTACCGGCCCGACGACGCCGACCTGCAGCGTGCCCTGGACGACGCGTTGGCCGGCGGCGATGTCGCCGTGCTGACCCGCTTGCCCGCGCAGGTCGGTGGGCGGGTCGCGTTCGGTGTGCTGGCCGGTCTGGCGGAGCCAGTGCCACGGTCGGCCAAGGAGCTCTGCCGCGCGGCGCCCTTCGGCGTCGGGTATTTCGCCGGCGTCTGGCAGCCGTGAGGCCGCTGGTCATCGTCGGGCCGACCGGGACAGGCAAATCGCAACTGGCCCTTGACGTTGCGGACCGGCTCGGCGGACAGGCGGAGATCGTCAACGCCGACGCGATGCAGTTCTACCGCGGCATGGACATCGGCACCGCCAAACTGCCCGTCTCCCAACGCCGCGGCATCCCGCACCACCAACTCGACGTCCTCGACGTCACAGCCACCGCCACCGTCGCGCGCTATCAGTGCGCCGCCGCCGCCGACGTCGAGGGGATTGCCGCGCGTGGCAACGTTCCCGTCCTGGTGGGCGGGTCGATGCTGTACGTCCAATCGCTACTCGATGACTGGTCGTTCCCGGCGACCGACCCCGCGGTGCGTGCCAAGTGGGAAGAACGGCTCGCCGAGGTCGGCTCCAGCGCGCTGCACGCCGAACTCGCCCGCCGCGATCCCGCCGCCGCGGTGTCGATACTGGCCACCGACGGCCGCCGCATCGTGCGCGCGCTGGAGGTGGTCGAGCTGACCGGCCAGCCGTTCGCCGCGTCGGCGCCGGTGATCGGCGCACCGCGCTGGGACGCGGTTATCATTGGATTAGATTGCGACACAGCGCTTCTCGACGAGCGGCTAGCTCAACGCACTGATGCGATGTTCGAACACGGTCTGGTCGCTGAGGTGATCGGTCTGCTCGGGCGCGGCCTGCGTGACGGTGTGACCGCGTCGCGAGCGTTGGGTTACGCGCAGGTTCTCGAGGATCTCGACGCCGGTGGCGACGGCGCCGGTGCCAGAGCGCCGACATTCGTCGGCACCCGCCGCTACGTGCGACGACAGCGGTCCTGGTTTCGTCGCGACCACCGGATCCGTTGGCTCGATGCCACCGCCGACGGCAACGCCGACGCGGCGGTGAGGGTGTGGCGCCACGTATCCTGAGCAGGTGATCCGATTCGCCAAAGGCCATGGCACCGAGAACGACTTCGTCGTGCTGCATGACCTCGACGCCGCGCTGGCGCTGACCCCGGACGTGGTGTCGGCCTTGTGCGACAGGCACCGCGGCCTGGGCGGCGACGGCGTGCTGCGGGTCACCACTGCGAGAGCGGCACTAGCTGCGGGCGTGTTCGATCGGATGCCCGACGGGCTGCGCGCCGAGGACTGGTACATGGACTACCGAAACGCCGACGGGTCGATCGCGCAGATGTGCGGCAACGGTGTTCGGGTTTACGCGCATTACCTACGGGCCAGCAGGCTGGAAACCCACGACGAGTTCGTCATCGGCTCTCTCGCCGGACCGCGGCCGGTCATTGTGCACCACGTGGACGCCACCCACGCCGATGTCCGGGTCGACATGGGCAAGGCCAATCGGCTGGGGCCCGGGCAAGCCGTTGTCGGTGGCCGGATGTTCAACGGGCTGGCCGTCGATGTGGGCAACCCGCACCTGGCATGCGTTGACTCCGCGCTGACAACCGCGGCGCTCGCGGAGCTGGACGTCGCGGCCCCGGTCAGTTTCGACCACGACCAATTCCCCGACGGGGTCAATGTCGAGATTCTCACGGCCCCCGACGACGGCACGGTGAGCATGCGGGTACACGAGCGGGGCGTGGGCGAAACCCGCTCCTGCGGAACGGGAACCGTCGCCGCAGCCGTCGCGGCGCTGTCGCATCGGGGCGCGACTACCGGCACCCTGACCGTGCGGGTGCCCGGTGGTGATGTCGTCGTGACGGTCACCGAGGCCACCAGCTACCTACGCGGGCCGTCGGTGTTGGTGGCCCGCGGCGAACTCAGCGAGCGGTGGTGGGTATGACCTATCCCGACCTTCCTGCGGCCCCTAGCGCCGGTGATCTCGCGCTCGACGACCGCGCGGCGCTACGCCGTGTTGCCGGGCTGTCCACCGAACTCACCGACATCTCCGAGGTCGAGTATCGCCAGCTGCGACTCGAGCGGGTGGTGCTGGTTGGCGTGTGGACCGACGGCAGCGCCGCCGACGCTGACGCCAGCCTCGCCGAACTGGCCGCGCTGGCCGAAACCGCGGGATCCGAGGTGCTCGAAGGCATGGTCCAGCGGCGCAGCAAGCCTGATCCCTCGACCTACATCGGCTCCGGTAAGGCCGCGGAGTTGCGCGACGTGGTGGCGGCGACGGGCGCCGACACCGTCATTTGCGACGGTGAACTGTCCCCGGCGCAGCTGAACGCGCTGGAGAAGGCCGTCAAGGTCAAGGTGATCGACCGCACCGCGCTGATCCTGGACATCTTCGCCCAACACGCCACCAGCCGGGAAGGCAAGGCGCAGGTGTCGCTGGCGCAGATGGAATACATGCTGCCGCGGCTGCGCGGTTGGGGTGAGTCGATGTCGCGGCAGGGCGGTGGCGCGGGCGGCAGCGGCGGCGGTGTGGGCACCCGCGGACCCGGTGAGACCAAGATCGAGACCGACCGGCGTCGCATCCGCGAACGAATGTCTAAGCTGCGCCGTGAGATCAAGGACATGAAGCAGGTCCGCGACACCCAGCGCAGTCGCCGGCGAAGCAGCGAGGCGCCCTCGATCGCGATCGTCGGCTATACCAACGCGGGCAAGTCCAGTCTGCTCAACGCGCTGACCGGCGCGGGGGTGCTGGTGCAGGACGCGCTGTTCGCAACGCTTGAGCCCACGACCCGCCGTGGACAATTCGACGACGGGCGCGCGTTCGTGGTCAGCGACACCGTCGGCTTCGTGCGGCATCTGCCGACGCAGTTGGTCGAGGCGTTCCGCTCGACGCTGGAAGAGGTTGTCGACGCTGACCTTCTGGTGCACGTCGTCGATGGATCGGACGCCAACCCGTTGGCCCAAATCAGCGCGGTGCGGCAGGTAGTCTCCGACGTCTTCGCCGATCACGACAGTGGACCGGCGCCGGAGCTGGTCGTGGTCAACAAGATCGACGCCGCAACCGACTTGGGGCTGGCCAAGCTGCGTCGCGCCTTGCCCGGGGCGGTGTTCGTCTCGGCCGCGACGGGGGAGGGCGTCGAGGCGTTGCGCCGGCGGATGGCTGACCTGGCGGCGCCGACCGACACCGCGGTGGACGTCGTGATCCCATACGACCGTGGCGATCTGGTTTCCCGTATGCATGCCGACGGCCGTATTCAGGAGACCGAGCACATCAACGACGGAACCCGCATCAAAGCGCGTGTCCCGCTTGCGTTGGCCGCGGCCCTGCGG
>NZ_JBYCLA010000141.1:0-3899 GCF_057473665.1 Mycobacterium sp. TH-M25 | reverse complement strand
GTTACGAAGGTCGCGTCTGCAGGGCGCGGGGCTTTGGTCCTCACTGCGAGGGTTGTTGGTCCCCTTGACGCGCGTCGCTTCCTCCTCGCGGCGCTGTGCGCCGAGTTAGGTCTTGTCGTCGTTGGCCCGTGGGAAGCCGCCGCCCTGCGGGAACAGCGGGAACACCACGTCGTCGAGCCGCTGGGCGTCGCCGACGGTCCTGTTGATGGTGTCGCCCCAGATGTTGCCGTCCGGCGACATCCGCAGCGCCCACGCGTGTCCGTGGGTGTCCTGGCGAACGACGTCGGGTTGACCGGTGACGGCGCCCGTGCCCTGCGCGAGATGGATGGCAACCGTCTGTTCGGTGTTGACCAGGTTGATCAGCACGGTACCGTCCAACGCCGAGCACCCGGCCACCCCTGGCCGGTCCGGCCATACCCAGACAGTGGAAACCTTGGAGTCCTTGGTGATTCGTTGCAGACGGTCGGACGTGGGTGTGCGGTCGGCGATGAAGAGTGAGCCGTCGACTGGGTCGATGCACATGCCGCCGCCGACGCCGAGGCCGCTGAGCGCCGTGGTCGGAGGCGCCTGGTTGACCGTGGTGGGCTGCTCGATGCGAATCAGCTTGCCTGCCAACGATGCCGGGTCATTGGCCAACACAGGGTTACCCGCGTCGCCGGTCATCACGACCAGTGTGGTGGGGCTGGTGAACAACAGTGCGCCGGTATTTCCATTGACGCCCTTGGGAATTCCGGTCAGGATGTCCTTGGGAATGTCGCCGTCGGCGACCCGAATGACCCGGTTGTCCGTCGGGGTGCTGATGTAGGCATACATTAGCCGATCTTGGGAGTACGTCGGCGAGAGCGCGATGTCCATCAATCCGCCATCGCCGGCCGGGTCGACGGGGATGACGACTTTCACTTTGGGCTCGGCGTTGACGGCCACCTCTTTGACCGCCCCGGTCCTGCGTTCGGCGACCAGAGCCGACTTGCTGTCGGACTGCATCAGCAGGCCGCTGGTGCTATCCAGGCAGCCCTGCATCACTCCGGGCGCCGGGCATTCCTTCGGGAACGGCTTGTCGGGCAGCGGTGGTGGCGGTGGTGGCGCGGAGCTCGGCGCGCCATGTCGCTCGGGTTCGGTGGTGAACGGCTGCGACTGGAGGTCGTTGAACTGGGCGCATCCGGTCAGAACGAGCATTGCCGAGCAGAGCGCAGACACACCGCGCATCCTCGACCACCACAACCGCATGGTTGCCAGATTACGGACATGCGCGCGCCTGCGCCCGTGACGGGTACCGCGCGTCCGCCGAGGGTGCCTGCCAAAGCCCGCCCGCGCGACGCTGTGAGCAAATTGCAATCGCGAACGCCCCGCTCAAATCCCCGATTCGCAGGAGTTTGCCTTTACCCTCAGACGCGTGAGCAGTCAATCGAAAGACGCACATTGGCACCGGCCGGACTCATCCGGGCTGCCAACTGCTGAGCGGCAGACCGCCGCGCAGCTGGTCGATCCCGAAGACGACCTGCCGCCAGACGCTTATGCAGGCGATTTCGACACGACCCTGATCCCGCACTATGACCCGACCGACTCCGGCAGCGTCCGCTCGTCGAGCAGCGGCGCCGGCGTGATGGGCGGCCACGAACCGTTGCCCTACCAGCCGCAGCTCACCGGCCGGCAGGCGGTGTTCATGCCGGAAGGGATGGGCGTCCACGAACACTTCGACGACGAGCGCGTTCGTGCCGCCAGCCGTCGCGGTACCCAGCATCTCGGCCTGCTGATCCTGCGAGTGGGCCTCGGTGCCGTTTTCCTCGCCCACGGTCTGCAGAAGTTGTTCGGCTGGTGGGGCGGACAGGGCCTGGCCGACTTCAAGAACGCCATAGCTGGCGTCGGCTACCAGCACGCCGAGATTCTCACCTACTGCGCCGCCGGCGGCGAGATCGCCGCTGGCGTGCTGTTGGTGCTCGGCCTGTTCACGCCGATCGCCGCTGCCGGGGCGCTGGCCTACCTGACCAATAGCGTGCTCGCGGGGATGTCGGCCCAGCACGGTCATCGCTCTTTTCCGTACTTCCTGCCGAACGGCCACGAGTACGAGATCTCCCTGATCGTGATGGCTGCCGCCGTCATCCTCGTCGGTCCCGGCCGCTACGGGTTCGACGCCGGCCGCGGCTGGGCCCGCAGGCCGTTCCTCGGTTCGTTTGCCGCGCTGCTGGTAGGCATCGGCGCCGGCGTCGGGCTCTGGGTTGTGCTCAACGGCGCCAACCCGGTGGGCTAGTTACCGGTCCGCGTAGGGATTGGGCACTCGTCCGGCGCTTGCCCGGGTCAGCTGCGGCAAGGTGGCAAATGTGACCGCGGGTAGCCGCACGTTGTGGCCGTCTTTCAGGTGAGCCCGTCCCCACGAGCCCCTGCTGAATCGCAGTCCCTCGATGTCCTCCCAGCGCAGCGATCGGCTGCCCAGCAGCGTGCGCACGGTGACTCCGGTGTGGTCGGCCCGCGTGCGCAGCCGAACGATCAACGCCGACAGCAGCACCGGGATGATGAGCAGCGGAGCCGTCACCGGCCAGGTCATCACCGGCACGAGCAGTCCGAGGGCAAAGAATCCCACTGCGAAGTGGGCCATCGGCGAAACATTGAGCATCACCGGCGGGGTGCCTGCGGTGTCCGCCGCGGAATCGGTGGCCATGCATGCATCATGGCATCGAGCCGGACGGCGTTCCCGATAGCCACCGGAATTTGACGTTTGACCAGTACGGCGGCTACCGTCGTGGAGCGATGAATACTTCTGGAGAGCTCGTAGTAATCCGTATGCGCGTTGGTGCCTGACTGATCGAGTCGACCAACGCGCAACCCTCGTGCAGCCGCTGAGCTGACGGGGGTTTTTTGTTGCCCACCCCTTTCCAGAGCACACGTAGGACCAACAGGACCCAGAGGACAAAGAGGACACCGTGAGCGCACCCGCCAAGCCTGCGTCGCAGGATGTCGCCCGTATCGCCTCCGACGCGGCAAAGCCTGCTGCCAAGCCGCCGACGGTTCGCCCGAAACATGTTGCGCCTGAGCAACTCACCGGAGCACAGTCGGTCGTCCGGTCGCTGGAGGAGCTCGACGTCGAGGTCATCTTCGGTATCCCCGGTGGCGCCGTGCTTCCGGTCTACGACCCGCTGTTCGACTCGAAGAAGCTACGTCACGTGCTGGTTCGCCACGAGCAGGGTGCGGGCCACGCGGCCAGCGGTTACGCCCACGCCAGCGGAAAAGTGGGCGTGATGATGGCCACCTCCGGTCCCGGCGCCACCAACCTGGTGACGCCGCTGGCCGACGCGCAGATGGACTCCATCCCGGTGGTCGCGGTGACCGGCCAGGTCGGACGTTCGCTGATCGGGACGGACGCCTTCCAGGAGGCCGACATCTCCGGCATCACGATGCCGATCACCAAGCACAACTTCCTGGTTCGCGACGGCGACGAGATCCCCCGGGTGATGGCCGAGGCCTTCCATATCGCCGCGAGCGGCCGCCCAGGTGCGGTGCTCGTCGATATCCCGAAAGACGTGCTGCAAAGCCAGTGCACCTTCAGCTGGCCGCCGCGGATGGACCTGCCCGGCTACAAGCCGAACACCAAGCCGCACAACCGGCAGATCAACGAGGCGGCCAAGCTGATCGCCGCAGCGCACAAGCCGGTGCTCTACGTGGGCGGCGGGGTGATCCGGGGCGAGGCATGCGAGCAGTTGCTCGAACTTGCCGAGCTGACCGGAATCCCCGTCGTCACCACGCTGATGGCACGCGGCGCCTTCCCCGACAGCCACCGCCAGCACCTGGGCATGCCGGGTATGCACGGCACCGTCTCGGCAGTGGCGGGCCTGCAGCGCAGCGACCTGCTGATCGCCTTGGGCACCCGTTTCGATGACCGGGTCACCGGGCAACTCGACTCGTTC
>NZ_JBYCLA010000140.1:0-7841 GCF_057473665.1 Mycobacterium sp. TH-M25 | reverse complement strand
GGGATGTAGCGCACGGGAAAGTGTCTGCTCGCGGCCCACCTCGTTGACCAGCTGGATTTCTGCGGCAGAAAGGTCGATGTTGCTCGGCACCAGGTCCAGGTTCTTGACCCGGGTGTGCATCAGCACATGGTCCAGCGACACCCGCGGCTCGATCAGCAGATTATGGATGGTGTGTTCTAGCTCGTAGTGCGGCACGCCCAGGCCGGCGGACAGCGCGCCCTGCGGGTCCAGGTCCACCAGCAGCACCCGGCGGCCGTATTCGGCGAGCGCGGCACCCAGGTTTATGGTCGACGTGGTCTTGCCGACGCCGCCCTTCTGATTGCACATCGCGATGACTTTGGCGGGTCCGTGCGACGTGCGCGGCTTGGGCTCGGGAATTGGTCGCGGTGCACGCCCGGTCAGGCCGATCTCGCTGCCCGCGTCAGCATCCTCGGTCATGGCGCCGCCCCAAGCGCGGTTGGTCGGGCAACGGCGGGCATGGCAGATGAGTCTAACGGTTACCAGCGCTGCCGCCGGCAGACCCGCAACAACGTCACCAGCGAATTTGGCAGCGCCGGCGGGTGGCCCCGCGAGCTAGGGGGCGCTCGCGGGTCTGAGGCGGCGCATTCCCTTCATGCGGTGGTCGTTCTGAGAGTCGGGCGCGAGCGTGCACAGATTTACGGCATCGGCGGCGTGTCGACGTACAGACACGCACGCTCGCGCTTGAGGGATGGCGCTGAACTGGCGGCTAACGCGCCCGCGGGTGGGCCTCGGCCCAGACTTCGCGCAGCGCGTGCACGGTGACCATGGTGTAGATCTGCGTGGTGGTCACCGAGGCATGGCCGAGCAACTCCTGGACCACGCGGACGTCGGCGCCACCCTCCAGCAGGTGCGTCGCGAAGGAGTGCCGCATCGTGTGCGGCGATACCCCCGAGCTGATGCCCGCCCGTTCGGCGGCGTCCTGCAGCACCTGCCATGCGCTTTGCCGCGACAGCCGGCCACCGCGGGCGTTGAGGAAGATCGCGGGAGTGCCGCGTCCGCGGCGCGCCAACTCGGATCGGCCCCGCACCAGGTAGGCGTCCAACGCCTGCACCGCGGGCCGGCCGATCGGCACCAGTCGCTGCTTGCCGCCCTTCCCGCGCAACAGCACCGACCGCGCCTGGGTGTCGACGTCGTCCAGATCGAGGCCGACCGCTTCGGAAATCCGCGCGCCGGTGGAGTACAGCAGTTCGAGCAGCGCGCGATTACGCAACGTCAACGGGCCATCGGAGGGGCTGTCGCCGCCGGCGCCGGCCAGCAGCGCAAGCACCTGATCGAGGCTGAGGCTCTTGGGCAGCCGCCGACTCGGTGTCGGTGGCTTGACCGCCTGCGCGACGTCGAATTCGGCGAGCCCCTCGGCCGCGGCGAATCGATGTAGCCCGCGCACGGCGATCAGGGTCCGCGCTGCCGACACCGCGGACAGGGGCGCGACGCCGTTGTCGGGATCGCCGCGGCGCAGCGCCATCAGGAATTCGCTCACGTCGTTCTCGGTGGCCTTGGCCAGGTCGTCGACGCCGCGGGTAGTGAGGTGATCGAAATACCGCCGCAGATCCCGACGATAGGAACTCAACGTGTTGGCCGCGACGCCGCGTTCGATGGTCAGGTGATCGAGATATCCCTGCAGTTGGCTTTCCAGCGGCGGTGCCAGTGTCGTCACCGCTCGGCTGCTTTGCGGGCCCGGAATGCTGTCGACCGGTCGATCCAGGGTGTGTCGACCGGACGCACTGCGGCGATTCCCCCGGCCACCGCGTGTGCCGCCAAAAGTCCGCTCACTGCAAGAGAATTGACGATCTCACCACTGAAAACCCGGCGTACGGCATCGGCGAGGGAGACCCATTCCATCGTCATATCGGCCTCCTCGTCGTGTGCCGCGGGCCGTTCGATCTCGCACACGCTGGGGGCCAAAAACCCCCGCACCGACTCGTCGATTAAACCGGGTGCGGAATCGAGATCGACCAACAGGTGCCTGTTCTCGGCCGCCAGGCCGACCTCCTCGCGCAATTCGCGGGCGGCGCTCACATGCGGGGCCTCGCCGTCGACGTCGAGGAGCCCGGCGGGCAGCTCCCACAGGCGCCGGCCGAAGGGATGGCGGTACTGGTACACCAGCGCAACCCGGCCGGCGTCGTCCATGGCCACGATAGCCACCGCGCCGTAATTCTCGACAACCTCCCGCGTCACGACCTGCCCGCCCGGCATCCGGACACGGTCGGCCCGCACCGCGAAAATCTTTCCGGTATGCAGCGTCTCGGACGAGGTCGTCTCGAAGATGTGCTCACCCACGAGCAACGGGTTCGGGCTCAGGCAGCGATGGCTCTGCGTCCTCGTGGTGTTCGCTGCCGTCGAGGCGTTGCTCGGGCATCTCCAGAGACAGCCGTTCGCCCGCCTTGTACTCGATCGCCGCGCCGATAAAGCCGCTGAACAGCGGATGCGGTCGGGTCGGCCGGCTCTTGAGCTCGGGATGGGCCTGGGTGCCGACGACGAACGGATGCATCTCGGGCGGATATTCGACGAACTCGACCAGGTGCCCGTCGGGAGAGGTGCCGGAGAACTTCAGACCGCTCTCGGCGATGCGGTCGCGGTAAGCATTGTTGACCTCGTAGCGATGCCGGTGCCGCTCGGATACCTCTGTCGCCTGATATGCCTGGGCGACAATGGAACCCGGTTCGAGCACGGCCGGGTAGGCGCCCAGGCGCATGGTACCGCCGAGGTCGGCTTCGCCGGCGACGATTTCTTCCTGGTCGGCCATCGTCGAGATGACGGGATCGGTGGTGTCTGGGTCGAACTCTGCGGAGTTGGCACCGCTCAAACCGACCGACCGGGCAGCTTCGATCACGATGCACTGCATGCCCAGGCACAGTCCCAGGATCGGCAATCCGCGCGCCCGAGCATGCGAAACGGCGCCGATCTTGCCTTCGATGCCACGGATGCCGAATCCGCCGGGGATCAGCACGCCGTGGACGTCGTCGAGCACCGCGGCCGCTCCGTGTGCGGTCTCGCAGTCGTCGGAGCCCACCCAGCGGATCTCGACCTTGGCTCGATGTTTGAAGCCGGCCGCGCGCAGCGCCTCACTCACCGACAGATAGGCGTCCGAAAGGTCGATATACTTGCCCACCAACGCAATTCGCACAGTTTCTTGCGGATCGTGCACCCGGCGCAGCAGGTCGTCCCACTCGGTCCAGTCGACGTCGCGGAACGGCAGGTTGAGCCGCCGCACGACGTAGGCGTCCAACTCCTCGCGGTGCAGAACTTTCGGGATGTCATAGATCGACGGCGCGTCGGGAGTGGAAATGATGCCGTCGATGTCGACGTCACACATCAGCGCGATCTTGTTTTTCAGCGGCTCTGGCACGTCGCGATCGCAGCGCAGGATCAGCGCGTCCGGGGTGATACCGATGCTGCGCAGTGCGGCCACCGAGTGCTGGGTGGGCTTGGTCTTCAATTCTCCGGACGGCGCCAGGTACGGGATCAGCGACACGTGCAGGAAGAAGACGTTCTGGCGGCCGATGTCGTGGCGCACCTGGCGCGCGGCCTCGAGGAATGGCTGGGACTCGATATCGCCGACGGTGCCGCCGATCTCGGTGATGACGACGTCTGGCCGGTGGCCGTCGGGTCCCGGTTCGGCCATCGCCAGGATGCGACGCTTGATCTCGTCGGTGATGTGCGGAATCACCTGGACAGTGTCACCGAGATATTCGCCGCGGCGCTCCTTGGCGATGACGGTCGAATAGACCTGTCCGGTGGTGACATTGGCCGACCCCGACAAATCGCGATCGAGAAAGCGCTCGTAATGGCCGACGTCGAGGTCGGTTTCGGCGCCATCCTCGGTGACAAACACCTCGCCGTGCTGAAACGGGTTCATCGTGCCCGGATCGACATTGAGGTAGGGATCCAGCTTCTGCATCGTCACCTGCAACCCGCGGGCGGTCAGCAACTGCCCCAGGCTGCTCGCGGTCAAGCCCTTACCGAGCGACGAGACAACCCCACCGCTGACGAAGAGATGCTTGGTGGCGGTCTGCGGATGCTTACGCAATGTGGCGACCTCCGTGAATGCGGCGCAGGGCTAGCCTCTGGTGAGGGCTGTTGTCCAGCTTTGGGCCTGCCGACCCACGGAAAACCACCCTAACAAACCCTGCAGCAGCTCGTCGCTGACACGCCCGGCTGCGCTCCCAGCATCGTCGGGAGGGGGCTTGGGCCTACTGCGCAACGGTGAGGCCGGTCGCGCGGCGGCCGGTGCCGTACTGCCCGGTGTGACCGCCATTGATCAAATCGGCCAGACCCAGGACCACCGTGATGCGGCCGGACTCGGCGTCGAGGTTGTCGACGGTGCTGATCACCGGGGTCATCGACGCGTCGGCGCGGGCTACGCCGACCGCGGCGGGCCCGTCCGCTGAGCCGTCGCGTCCAGCGAGCATCACCCCCGAACCGTGCGGTGCCAGTGCCGTGGCAAACCGGGCCACGCTGACGCCCTGGTTGCCGGCGTCCTCGCTGAGCGAGCCGCCGGTGAGGACCGCGGCGGCGTTCGATGCGCCGATGTGCTGGTTGCCGAAAGAGATGAAACCGGTGTCGCGGAGCGCGGCCAGCACCGTGTCGCGTTGCGCGTCGTCGGCCGGCGGGACCGCCGGATCGCGGTTGATCAACAACGCGATCCCCAGCAGATCCCCGGCCTGCGATCCCTGGTCGACGAGTGTGGTGCTCAGCTGGGAGCCGGCGGGCAGCACCGAAGAGTTGACCACCGAGTGCAGCTTCTCCGCCGAGTTGGCGTCGACAAATTCCTGAGTCAAAAGCACCGTGCCGGTGACCGCTCCCCCAGCCTGCGTGACGATCTTGGCCACCGCATCGACGTCGTCGTCCCTGGCGTCGGGAGCCCGAAAGATGATCAGCGATTTGCCGCTGAGCGCGTCGTGGACCATCCGCCCGGCCATCTGTGCGTCGAAAGCGTTGGCAGAAGCGACCTTTGCATCCAGCTGAGCCTTCTGGCCGTTGAGTCCGTTGACCTCGTTGTGTAGATTCCGGGTCTCGTCACGCAGTCCGGAGACCATAGTGTTGGACAACAAACCCGAGCCGAGCACGACGCCTACCGCCAAGGCCAGAAATACGGCGGCCAACGAAATCGCATGCTGGCGAAGCGATATCACGTCACAACCGTCCTAGTGGATCCAGTGCTGCAGCCAGAGCAGGAAGTGATTCCAGTAGAGGGTGGCCCAGTGCAGCACCACCGTATCCGTTCGCGATACCCACAGGGCGGCGACGATGGAGAGCAACATCGTCAGGATCAGCAACGCGATCGCACCAGATGAGATCCGGTTGTGGTACAGCGTCGCAACAGCTTTGGCGTCCACCACTTTCTCACCGACCCGCAACCGGGTGAGGAAGGTCGAAGGGTTGCTGTGTTGACGGGTCCGATCGAAGAACGTCTCGATGTTGGCGCGGTGGCCCGCTGTCACCAGCAGCGCCGCGCCGTGGTGGTCGGCCAACAGCAGTGCCAGGTCTGCCGGCGAACCGGCGGCGGGAAATGTCATGGCGCCAACCCCGAGATCTTGGATGCGCTCCAGGCCCGGGGCGTGGCCGTCGGCATCGGCCGGCAAGACGACCTGGGCGCCGCTTTTGAGGACTTCGGCGCTGAGATTGCTGGGGTCGCCGACGATCAGCTGCGGCCGATAACCGGCCTTGCGCAACACATCTGCGCCAGTGCCGACTCCGATCAAGACTGGCTGGTACTCTTTGATGAACGGCTTGAGCCGCTTGAGGTCGTCGGCCGCGTCTTCCTCTTCGGCGACGATGACGACGTGGCGGCGGCGCAATTCGATGTCGACGTCGGGAATGCCGATGCCGTCGATCAGCAGCGGGCTCTCGCTTCGAATGAACTCAATAGTGTTGCCGGCGAACGCTTCCAGATGGGCGACCAATCCACTCTTGGCCTCCTGCATCAGGCTGGCGATCTCTTCGTCGGTGCGTTCGGTGCCCTTGATCAGTCGCCGGTCGCCGGCGTAGACGCCACCGTTGTAGAGGCGGACCTTCGAGCCGTCTTTGACTTTCTTGAATACCTCGGTGCCGGTCTCGTCGATCAGTGTGACGCCGTTTGCCAGCAGAACCTCGGGTCCGAGGTTGGGGTAGCGGCCCGACACCGACGGGGATGCGTTGACCACTGCGGCGATCTCCGCGTCGACGAGTGCGTCGGCGGTAATCCGATCCAGGTCCAGCACGTCGAGGACCACGATGTCGCCGGGGCACACCCGGCGCAGCAACCGGTCGATGTCGCGGTCGACTCGGGCGGTTCCGACGACCCCTGGCCGCGATGTGTTGCGGGAAAGCAATGAGGACAAGGTGGTGGTCACGCTCATGGACGCGATTCTGTCGGGGAACCCGAGAATGCGCGGGGAGGCGCGCCGTAACAAATGCCTCAGAAGTAATATCGTGTCACACCTGTCACACGCTCAGGTGGCCTTTTCAGGTCGCAATCCGGTCACGGTCTGCGGCATCGAGTAGCTCGCGGGCGTGGGCGCGTGCGGTGTCGGAATCGCCTAGCCCGGCCAGCATTCTGGCCAGCTCGGCAACCCGGTCATCGCCGTCGAGGCGCCGCACTCCGCTGGCGCCGTTTGTGCCGTTGGTGTCCACCATCAGATGGATATCGGCGTAGGCCGCGACCTGTGGCAGGTGCGTCACCACGATGACTTGCCGGTTGCGGGCCAGCCGCGCCAGGCGCCGGCCGATCTGCACCGCCGCGCGTCCACCGACGCCGGCGTCCACCTCGTCGAAAACCATCGTGGTGCCGCTCGTCGACGCCGCCAGCACCACCTCCAGTGCGAGCATCACTCGCGACAGCTCGCCGCCCGAGGCGCTTTTGGCCAGCGGCAGCACCGTCATTCCGCGATGCGCGGCAAACCCGAACTCGACCAGGTCGACGCCGTCCCCTCCGGCATGCACAACAGCGCCGGAGGCCAGCGTCAGCCCCGCGGCATCGTCGGCGGTGGCCGGAATGGGCGACACCGTGATGGTGAATTCGGCGTCGGCCATCGCCAACCCCGACAGCTCACCGGTGACTTCCTTGGCGAGCCGCCTGGCGGCCTGGGTGCGAGCTTTACTGAGTTCGGCCGACGCGCTTGATAATTCGATGCCTAGTTGATGGACACGCCGCTGCAGCCCGGCCAGCGCCTCTTCGGAGACATCGAGCTGAGCGAGCCGGTCTCGCGCTTCGCGGGCCCACACCAACACGCCGTCGATGTCGGCGGCGTACTTACGGGTGAGGGTACGCAGCTCCGCTTGCCGGGCCAGCTTGGTGTCCAATATGCTGGCGTCAGAGGGTAATTCGCCCAGATACCTGCCGAGCTCGCGGGATACGTCGCCGACCACCGAGAGCGCCTCGTCAAGCTGGTTCGCCAATGCTCGCAGCGTTGCGTCGTCGGTTGACTCCAACGCCGCTTTGGCGCGCGCCAGACAGTCGGCGCCGGACGCCGAGTGTGCCGCAGGATCGGCGGTGGCGTCATCGCCCGTGCCGGACAACGCGACTCGCGCGCCGGATGCCGCCTCGCGCAGCGCGTCCAACTCCGAGAGTCGACGGATATCGCCGACCAGCGCGTCGTCCTCACCAGGCGCGGGGTCAACCGTGTCGATCTCGTCGAGCGCGAACTTCAGCCGGTCGGACTCCTGGGCCAATTCGCGCGCCCGGTTGCTGCGGTCGACGAAGTCACGTCGGGCCGTCTGCCATGCGTCGCGTAGTTTGCGGTATTTCTCCAGTTTGGCCTCGACGCCGGCAAAACGGTCGAGAGCTCCGCGTTGTTCGTCGGGCCGCATCAGCCGGAGCTGATCATTCTGTCCGTGCAGCG
>NZ_JBYCLA010000139.1:0-2672 GCF_057473665.1 Mycobacterium sp. TH-M25 | reverse complement strand
CGTCAACGCGCCGAATCGCCCCCATGGACAGCATGTTCTCCGCACGTTGCCCCGTTCAGGGACTGCCATCTACACCCGTAGTTTGTTAGTATCGACCGAAGAAGGGTGGTGAATGACAGTGGCGCGAGTTATCCCCCGCTCGGTCGCTGACGTCGTCGAGCAGCTCGAACTCGACGGCGACCTGGTCGTGACGTCAGATCGGCTGGCCACCGTCATGCACCAAGTCGGTCTTGACGGCGATGAGGCGGCGACACGACGTGTCGCGTATGAGCTCCAGCGTGGCGGCTGGCTGGGACAACTGCGGACCCGACACGCCTGGGAGTTCCTCCCCGGAGCGCGCGGCGGTGCCTACGGCTCCGGTGACCGCTTCATCGAGTTTCGCGCGCAGCGCGCCGTGGACCCCGATTGGAGCGGCGTGCTGGCAATGGAAACCGCTGCATCGGTTCTCGGGCTGGCCCAGCGGCTACCGGAGCAGGAGGTCGTTGCGCTCTCTGCCGAGCAAGCCTTTCCCAAAGCACTCGCAGGTGATTGGCGCTACGTCCGCATCGAGTTGTCCGAAGTCGGGCTGACGGCGGTCAACGGATTGCCATCATGGAACCTTGAGGGACTGATCGTCGGCATTGCGGTGCGTCCTTCTGCCTACAAGGACGTAGCTGGCCTCGGCCAGTGGCTGCCGGATGCCGTCACGCACGTGGACGTCGCCACCGTCATCCACTTGCTGGAGACCAAGCGTCGCGCAACGGCGCAGCGCGCCGCATACCTTCTCGGGTCGGCAGGCGACCACAACGCCCAAGCGGCCATCGTTGCCGCCTACCCAGCGACAGAGACGGTCTGGCTTGGACCGCGTGTTGCTGGCGCAGGTGCTTTTGATGCCGAGACCAAGGTCAACGACACTCTGCTTCACCGATACTTCACCGTGGGCACCGGATCGTGACCCGGATTACCGAGGGACATCTTGCGCGCCATTATCAAGGCGCCAGGGGCGGACGCAACGCTGCACTTCTCGACATTGCCCAGGATCACGCGTTGCATTTGCTTCACAACGCCGGGCTTTTCGCACGCGGCCTGGTCTTCAAGGGGGGCACCGCGTTGCGAAAGTTCAGGGCGGGCAACGCTGGCCGTTTCTCGACCGACCTCGACTTCGCCGCGCCCGATGAGGAGGTGGCGCTCGCCGCTCTGCAGGCTCTTGACGGCGTCGAGGTCGACGGCTTCACTTTCGCGATTGAAAATCTCGGTGGCGACGGTCGACGCGGCGACCTGTTGGTGGACACGCCGTTTGGCCGACCGCAGCTGGGCGCCAAGATAGAGCTGGCGCGACACGCCCTCAGCCTGGCACCCGAGATGCTCGACCCAGTGCGGTTGCCGATCCACGGCAGGTACGACTTCATCCTGCCGCCGACTCCCGTGGTCCGCGTCGAGGAGGCTGTCGCTGAGAAGCTGGCCCGCTACCGCCGAGTGTCGCTGGCACGAGATCTCTACGATCTGCAGTGGTTCGTAACTTCGGGGGCGTTCGATGAGTCCCTCATTCGCCGGCTGTGGGTGCTCAAGGTCTACCGCGATGTCGTTGTCGACGGCCGCGGCACCAAACCCGTCGACCCACAGGAGATCCTCACGCCGCGGGACGAACGTGAGTTCCGTCGAGAAGACATCGGCTACCTCACCAGGCCCGTGCGCCTCAACGATTGGATCGCCACTATCCGCAGCCGCTATGCATTCCTTGCTCACCTCGACGCCGACGAGCAGCGCTGGGCCCAATGCAACGAGCGAGACCTTCATGAGGCGGAAACGGCACTCGCGTCGTTTTCGGCGCACACCTGAACCGGAACTACGAGCGCGGGGTGCGCGCGACGTTGCCGTGAACCGGGTGGGCTCAGCGCGTCAGCACCGATCAGCGACCCCGGGGTCTTTGTGGTGCCGTCCAGGGTGGCCCGCTCGGCGATGACGTTGATCACCACCGGCGACGCAACGGGTTTGCCGGCCGCCGGGCACTCTGGGCTCCCGCAGTTGCAGGCCAACCGGTCTCCACCGGCGGCCTGCTGCTCGCGGCGCCGGCGCAGCGCATCGGCGTCGGCGCCGGCCACGACAGCAACTCCCCCACCCGGGGTAGGCGGGTGCGCATCGCCCGGGCGTAGTACAGATAGCTCTCGGCCCAGTTGCGGCTGATCCGCAACGCTGCAGCGATCTCCACAGTGATCGCCGCGGCGGTATCGCTGGCCCAGGTCTCATGCTCCCCGCACTGGCGCAGCCGCACCAGATCGAGCTCACTGATCGCGGCCAACCGCTCACCAGCGGCCCGGTTCTCCGCCCGCGTCGCGGCGGTTATCCGATCAACCAGCGTCGCGGCTGTCTCGGCCATCTCATCGAACATGCTTTCGATACTAGCAATGCTGTCCGACAAGCCGCACTGTGCGGTCATCCGTCAACCGCCGATCAGCCCCGTGGCAGCATTGAACCCGATGACTACCCGCCGTGAGCTGCCTGATTCGCCGTACCTGGTCGCCGCGGCCGGCCGCAAACCGCGTCGGGTGCCGGTGTGGTTCATGCGGCAGGCCGGCCGGTCGCTGCCGGAATACCGGGTGCTGCGGGCGCGGCACAGCTTGCTGGCGGCCTGCCTGGACCCCGAGCTGATCTGTGAGATCACCCTGCAGCCGGTGCGTCGCCATAATGTTGAC
>NZ_JBYCLA010000138.1:0-8724 GCF_057473665.1 Mycobacterium sp. TH-M25 | reverse complement strand
ATCGTGCCCAGGCTGGACAAGCTGTCGCCGGCCCGCTACCACCCATCCGACGTGCACGACACCAGCCTGCGCGGCATCGAGACCGACGACGTCGCCTGGTTCTTCCGGACCATGGCCGGCCCGTTCGCGTGGGCCTATTTCCGTGCCTGGCAAGACACCTGGGGAAGCGAATTGTCGCGCCGCGAGTTCGCGATCGACGGGGTGACGCCGGGTGAGGAAGCACGTTTCTTCGACTACTACGACGCCTGCTGGCGGCGCAACCTGACGCTCAAGGGCGCCGGCCGCGTGCTGGCCAAGACCAGCATGCTCACCATGCGCCTGGACGCGGTGTTGCGGCGTTACCCGGACTGCAAGCTCGTCTACGTCATCCGTGACCCGGTCGAGGTCATTCCGTCGGGAATGTCGTTGCTGGCCAGCGTGCTCGAGAACGGCTACGACGTGTGGAATCGCACCACCGACGAAGACCAGCGCCGCTGGGTGGAGAACCTGTACCAGGCATCGTGCGACATGCTGCGCCACTTCCACGACGCTCATGCGGCCGGCGCGATTCCCGAGCGCAACCTGTGCATCGTGCGCTATGAGGACCTGATCAACGATCTCGAACCGACGATGGAGCGCATCCTCGAGTTCGTCGAGATCACGCCGTCGGCGGCATTCGTCGAGGAAGTTCGCGCGCAAGCGGAGCGGCAGCGCAACTACACCAGCAAGCACGGGCATTCGCCCGCGCAGTTCGGTCTGAGCCCCGAGCGGATCCGGGCAGACCTGGGCTTTGTCTACGACGCATACGGGCTCTCGTCGACCAGCGATGGACACCGAAAGGATCACCAACATGGCTAAGTACGCGATCGCGAAGCGCGAAAAGCTTTCGGGCCCTGCACTTGTCGATCCGCGAGTGCGTTTGGCCGCGGGCTCGGCGACGTCGAGGACGCGTCGTGTCGGCAAGATCGGAACGGCCGCCGGCGGACTGCTGGGCCTGGCCTTGCTTCCGTTGGCGGTCGCCAACGCCGACGACGACTACGGAAACTACGACCTCGTTCCCAGTTCCGCGGACACCGTAGCCGACGGCGGGGTCCGCAACTTCTCGGTCGAGGTTCCGCCGGCGGCGGGCGGAAGCGTTCAGGGCACCGAGACGTTCGACGTCGACAACGCGAGCGGCACTCAGGTCGGGACCATCACCGCCGACGTGACGAATACCACCGATGTCTTCGGCGACACCAACCAGGAAATCCTGGTCACCTCCGACGGCGCAGCCACCAACGTCGGCACCGCCGCCGGGGACGTTCCGCCCGTCGGCTCGGTCTTCGACACCTACACCTACAGCAGCGGCATCCCGGTCGTCTACTCCGACATCCCCACGTCCACCGGCGACCAGATGTCCTATACCGTGGCCGGCCTCGACATTTCCACCACGTATGACGCGAGCAGCACCGTCGCCCCGGTGAGCACCGCCGGGGCCGGGGCCGGCTTCACCGGCGACACATTCGTCTTGTCCGGTCCGGAAACCGTCGACGGAGTCAACGGGATTCCGCCCGCGGACTACGACCTGCTGGGAGTCCAGACATTCGACGTCGACAACGCGAGCGGCACCCAGATCGGGTCCTTCACCGCCGACGTGGCCAACAGCTCGGATGCCGCGGGTAACACCACCCAGGACCTCCTCATCACCTCGTCCAGCGGCGACGCCCCGCCGGTCGGCTCGGTGTACGACTATTTCTTCACCGACACCGCCACCAACGACAGCACCTATAACGTCTACTCCGACATCCCCTCGGCAACGGGCGGCGCGGACACGGTCACCGACACCATTGTCAGCCCCTACGGCTCGTCCGTTATTCCCGTCGACTTCGACGCGGCCGCCGGTCTCGCCGGTGAACTCGGCGGCACCTCGCCGGTGGGAACGGCCATCGACCTGCCCAACAGCTACGACATCACCCCGGTCGGCTCGGGAACGATCGTCGGAATCGACGGCATTCAGCCCGAGGACATCGATGTGCAGGGAACTCAGTCGTTCGACTACACGGACACAGCCACCGGCCAGACCGGGACCTTCGACGCCGACGTGGCACAGAGCACGATCATCTTCGGTGACACCACCCAGGAACAACTCGTGGTCACCTCGTCGACCGGGGACGCTCCGCCGGACGGCTCGGTGTTCGAGGTTTACAACTACGGTGACGGCTACCAGAACATCTACTCCGACATTCCCTCGACGACCGGTGGCGCGAACACCATCACCGATACCTTCGTGACCCCGTTCGGGGATGTCAACGTTCCCGACACCTATGACGCGGCCGCGGCTTTAGCCTCCGATTCGTCGACGACCTTCGCCGACCCTGGGGCGTCGACGGCCGCCGCCGACCTCCTCGGCGGTCTCGATCCCTCGGCAGCGCTCGACAGCGGCGCGTTCGCCGATCTGTTCCCCCAGGCTGCGGCGCTGTTGTCCAGCCTGTTCTGAGTCGCCCCGGAGGCCGGCTAGCCCGGGCCGTCACTGGCCGCGGCCAGTAGCGGTACCAGCACGTCGCTGATCGGCGTTGGGATCCCGTGGGCGCGGGCCTTGCGGATGATCACCCCGTTGCGGATGTCCCACTCCTGCGGGCGACGGGCCTCGCGGTCGGCCAGCATCGAGGTGCCCATGTCGACGGGCGCCGCGCAAAACATCTCCACGGTGCCGGTAGCCACGTCGTCGGCCAGCTGGGCGCCTTCGGCGCGCGCGACGGCGACGCACTCTGCGGCGTAGCGCTGCGCCAGGTCGGCGAGGTCGTGGCGACGGAACATGCCCGATCGCCGGCCGGTGAGCACCATCAGCCCGGCCACCGCGTTGACCAGCAGTTTGCGCCACGCGGCGGTGACGAAGTCGGGGTCGCAGTCGGCGACACCGCCCGCCGCGCGCCACAATTCGGCGAAGGTCGTGGCCGCGGGCCCGGTCGGCAGCGCCAGCCGCGCCTCGGTGCGCAGTCGCACCCAGCCGTCGGGCTGAGTCTCCGCCGAAAACCAGACGATGCCGGGGATGACGGTCGAGGTCGGACAGCACGGCTGTACCTGCTCTACCTGTTCGACGCCGTTCTGCAGGATGACGACAGTGGTGTCCGCATCGCACAACCGGCTCAACCACCGTGCTGCGTCGGCGTTCTGTGTCGCTTTGACTGCCAGCAGCACCACGTCGACCGGGGCCGTGATTGTGGCGGGATCGGTGCGCACCGGCCCGGCCACGACGATCGGATCGGTGCCGTCGGGCCGCAGTTCGATCCGGGCCCGCGGCGTCCGGCCGCAGATCAGAACGTCGTGACCGGCGGCGGCGAGGTAGGCGGCGACCGTCGTACCGACGGCGCCTGGACCGACAACTGCAATATCCATGACGAGCACTGAAACTACCCGCCTCTAGACTGAGCTGTCCTTCCCACCGCTGACAAGGAGTGTTTGTGCTGCGCAGTCATGCCGCCGGTTCATTGCGGGCCACCGACGCCGGGCACCAGGTGACGCTGGCCGGTTGGGTCGCGCGCCGCCGCGACCACGGCGGGGTGATCTTCATCGATCTGCGTGACGCCACGGGGGTGTCGCAGGTGGTGTTTCGTGCTACCGACGTGCTGGCCCAGGCTCACCGGCTGCGCGCCGAGTTCTGTGTGGCGATCCAGGGTGTGGTGGAGATCCGCCCGGAGGGCAACGCCAACTCCGAGATCGCCACCGGCGAGATCGAGGTCAACGCGACGTCGCTGACGGTGTTGGGGGAGTGCGCGCCGCTGCCGTTTCAGCTCGACGAGCCCGCCGGTGAGGAAGTGCGGCTGCGCTACCGCTACCTCGACCTGCGCAGGGACGGGCCTGGCAACGCGATTCGGTTGCGCTCCAAGGTGAATGCCGCCGCGCGCGGCGTGCTGGCCGCGCGGGACTTCGTCGAGATCGAGACCCCGACCATGACGCGTTCGACGCCGGAAGGTGCGCGCGACTTTTTGGTCCCGGCCAGGCTGCAGCCCGGCTCCTTCTACGCCTTGCCGCAGAGCCCGCAGCTGTTCAAGCAGTTGCTGATGGTGGCCGGCATGGAGCGCTACTACCAGATTGCCCGCTGCTATCGCGACGAGGATTTCCGCGCCGACCGCCAGCCCGAGTTCACCCAGCTCGACATGGAGATGAGCTTCGTCGAGGCCGACGACGTCATCGCCACCGCCGAGCAGGTGCTCACAGCGGTGTGGGCATTGATCGGCTACGACCTCCCCACTCCCATACCGCGGATCAGCTATGCCGAGGCGATGCGACGCTTCGGCACGGACCGACCTGACCTTCGGTTCGGGGTTGAACTCGTCGAATGCACAGAGTTTTTCTCCGACACCACGTTTCGCGTTTTCCAGGCGCCCTACGTCGGCGCGGTGGTGATGTCGGGCGGGGCGGCACAGCCGCGCCGGACACTGGACGGCTGGCAAGAGTTCGCCAAACAGCGCGGCCACAAGGGCCTGGCCTACGTGCTGGTCGGCGACGACGGCACGCTGAGCGGCCCGGTGGCCAAAAACCTGTCCGACACCGAACGCGGCGGCCTGGCCGCGCACGTCGGCGCGCAACCCGGCGACTGCATCTTCTTCTCGGCGGGGCCGGCGAAAGCGTCTCGTGCGCTGCTGGGTGCGGCGCGCGACGAAATCGCGAAGCGGCTCGACCTGATCGATCCGAACGCCTGGGCGTTCACCTGGGTCGTCGACTTCCCGTTGTTCGAGCCGGCCGACGACGCCGCCGCCGCCGGCGATGTCGCGCTGGGCAGCGGTGCCTGGACCGCGGTGCATCATGCGTTCACCGCACCGAAGTCCGACTCGGAGGCCACCTTCGACAGCGACCCGGGCAGCGCACTGGCCGACGCCTACGACATCGTGTGCAACGGCAACGAGATCGGTGGCGGCTCCATTCGTATCCACCGCCGCGACGTGCAGGAACGCGTGTTCGCGATGATGGGCATCGGTGCTGCCGAGGCGCAAGAGAAGTTCGGATTTCTGTTGGACGCGTTCACCTTCGGCGCCCCGCCGCACGGCGGCATTGCGTTCGGCTGGGATCGGATCGTGCAGCTGCTGTCGGGGGCGGATTCCATCCGCGAGGTGATTGCCTTCCCCAAGTCCGGCGGCGGCGTCGACCCGTTGACCGATGCCCCCGCGCCGATCACGGCGCAGCAGCGCAAGGAATCGGGCATCGATGTTGTGCCCGAGGCGAATCGAGATCGACGCTAGACCCGCTTCGCCCCGGCTTTTCTGTGCGGGCGTAGATCTCGGCGGTATCCCCGTGCCCGCGGCCCGCACAGTCTTGACCGTTAGCCCCGCCCGGTAGTTAGCCCGTCAACCGACCCCTCGAAGCTCACGGTTACGGGGCTATCACGGCACCTATCACGGGGTCGTCACGCCGTCCGTGCACGGCTCAGTGCGGCACCAGAGACCACAGCGTCGACAGTGTGCCCCGCACCGGGTGCAAGAAGAGGTTCACGATCTGGATCGGGAACAGTTGGCCATTGCCACCGCATTTTGGCCACGCGCCGGGTCCCTGGGTGGCCAGCACCCGGTTGGCCACGGCGATCTGTTCTTCGCGCGAGGCCGTCGCCGGGTCGCCGATGCCGCCGTTGGCGGCCCAGGTAGAGGGCTTGAACTGCAGCCCGCCGTAGAACCCGTTGCCCGTATTGGCGTGCCAGTTGCCGCCCGATTCGCACTGTGCCACGGCGTCCCAGTTCATCCCGTCTGCGTAAGCCACGCCGGTGGTCGGATCGACCAGCAGTGTCATGCCCAGCACCACCAGGGTGGCTATCGCCAGGTGCTTGCACAGTGTGCTCAGTAGCCCAGCTAAATGACTCATTTAACAGGTCTAACAAGTCGGCGTGAAAGGAGTCAATGAGTGGGGCTTTAGTAATCAATGAGATTAAAGTTTAATAACGCGTTTTACGTTGCTGATGTTAATTAGAGTGAATTTTTATACCTAGTGATACGGTTTATAACTACTGAGTTATATGAGGAAGAAGTTATCTTGCCGTGATGGAGTTAACTAGAGTGACTCGTGATGCTGTTGTTACTCAAGTGATATGAGTTGCGGACCGACGCGTCGCCAGACGTTCCGGAAAGCTCCCGGACCAGGCGTTTGGGTGGGCGTGCGTGGACAGCGTGTGGAGTACGTCAGGCGGCGCGGCTGCGCGCCGCCCCGGGCGTCACTAATGTTGCAGCGTGACATCGCCGAGCCAGGCCAGTGATCCGGATCGGCATCCGCCGGCGCGGGGCGCCCGCTACCGGATCATCCATCGCACCGAGTACCGGTACTCAGACGTGGTGACGAGTTCGTACGGTCGCGGCTTTCTCACTCCGCGAGATCTGCCGCGGCAACGCTGCCTGTTCCACGACCTGCGGATCTCGCCGCCGCCAGCCGACAGCTCGACGAGCCCGGATACCTACGGAAACATCAGTTCGTACTTCCATGTCACCGAGCCACATCGCGCGCTGACAGTCACCAGTGAGTCCATCGTCGAGGTGTATCCGTCGCCGCCCGAGCGCTGGGGTGCCGGGCCGGCGCTAGACCCCTGGGAGCACGCCCGCCCAGTGGGCGTGCGCGGTGCGTTGGCGTGCGAGTTCACGCTCGACCTGAACCCGCCCGAGATCACCGACGCAGTGCGGGAGTACGCCGCGCCGAGTTTCGAGCCCGGTAGACCGCTCGTCGCGGTGCTGCGTGACCTCACCACGCGGATCTACACCGACTTCACCTATCGCTCCGGGTCGACGACGGTGTCGACTGGCGTCGACGAGGTTCTAGACGCGCGGGAAGGGGTATGTCAGGACTTCGCTAGGCTGGCGATCGCCTGTCTGCGCGCCAACGGGTTAGCGGCCAGCTACGTATCCGGTTACCTGGCCACCGTCCCGCCCCCGGGGAAGGACCGCATGATCGGTATCGACGCCACGCACGCCTGGGCGGCGGTGTGGACGCCGCAGCCGCCCGGCCAATTCGAGTGGCTGGGACTCGATCCCACCAACGATCAGATGGTCGACGAGCGATACATCATCGTCGGGCGGGGCCGCGACTACGCCGACGTACCGCCGTTGCGCGGCATCATCTACACCAATGCCAAGAACAGCGCGATCGACGTCGCGGTCGACGTCGCACCCTACGAAGGTGGCGAACTGTATGCGTGATTTCCACTGCCCCAATTGCGGTCAGCGGCTGACGTTTGAGAACTCGGCCTGCCTGGCGTGCGGCAGTGCGCTGGGCTTCTCGCTCGAGGAGATGGCACTGCTGGTGATCACCACCGGCGATGACGCCGCCCGCGCCGGATTCGTCAGTGCCGGCAAGTACGAACTGTGCGCCAATCGCAATCTCGCAGAATGCAATTGGCTGGTCCCGATTCGCACGCCGACCTGGCTGTGTAGCTCGTGTGTGCTCACCAGCGAACGGCCCAACGACGCCGACCCCGGAGGGTTGGCCGAATTCGCGCGCGCCGAGGCCGCCAAGCGCAGGCTTATCGCCGAACTCCACGAGTTGAAGCTGCCGATCGTCGGGCGTGCCCAGGATCCCGACTACGGCCTCGCGTTCCGGCTGCTGTCCAGCGCGCATGTGTCGGTGACGACCGGGCACCAAAACGGCGTCATCACACTGGATCTGGCCGAGGGCGACGATGTGCACCGCGAGCAGTTGCGGGTCGAGATGGACGAGCCCTATCGCACTCTGCTCGGGCACTTCCGGCACGAGATTGGGCATTACTACTACTACCGGCTGATTACGCCGTCGGCCGAGTTCGTCGCGCGTTTCAACCAGCTGTTCGGCGACCCGAATGCCGACTATCAGGCGGCCCTGGACCGGCACTACAGCGAGGGCGTGCCCGCGGGCTGGGAGCAGACGTACGTGTCGTCGTACGCGACGATGCATCCGGCCGAAGACTGGGCGGAGACGTTCGCGCACTACCTGCACATTCGGGACACGCTGGACACGGCGGCATGGTCGGGCTTCGCGCCGGCGACGGCCACCTTCGATCGGCCGGTGCTGGGTCCCAGCGCATTCATGACGATCATCGACATGTGGCTACCGGTGTCCTGGTCACTGAACATGGTGAACCGGTCGATGGGCCACGACGACCTGTATCCGTTTGTGCTGCCAGTCGCGGTGCTGGAGAAGATGAAATTCATCCACTCGGTCATCGACGAGGTGACCGCGGCATCGGGTAGGTCCGGCACGCTCAGCGCGTGAGCGCGCCGGTCACGGCATCGTCCGCCGCTCGTCACCACCCCACAGCGGTTGGGTGCCGCCCGGCAGGGCCAGTTGGGTTGCGGTGATGACCTCGGCCAGTTCGCGCAAGGCGGTATGGGTGGTGGTGAGCAGTCCGGCCAACTTGTCGCGGCGTCCGTCGGGAGAGACCGCTTCCAGCTCGGCGGGATGCGAGCGTCGCAGCAGGGTGCTGACCTGGGCAACCATCCGCTGCGGGCGGGACGACCCCGACGAGCCGGGCAGGTCGCCGAGATCGGTTCGCAGCCGCTCCAGCTGATACACCAGCGACCGGGGGTTCGTCGAGTCGAACAGCATCAGCTCCGCCAGCGCTGCCACGTTGACCTGGCCGGCCGTACGACGACGGTAGATGACCGCGGATTCCATTGCGATCAGCGTCGATTCGATGACGGTCCGCTCGGCGGCCGGCGCCAGGACGGTGGTCAACGTGGCGTTCAGCAGGGCGGTCAGGCCCAGCCCACGTTCGATCCGCTTGCCGATGTCCATCATGGACCAGCCGACGTCCTGCAC
>NZ_JBYCLA010000137.1:0-3747 GCF_057473665.1 Mycobacterium sp. TH-M25 | reverse complement strand
GATCACCCGGCAGCAGGCCACGTTATGACGCTCGAGAGTTACCTCGACCTGCCCCATGCCCACGTGCGTGTGACACCCGAGCGCGGACGCGAAGTCGACGATGCCCTAGCGCGCGCCGGCTACACACGGCGGCTGGTGCTGACCGTGCCACACTTCAGTTCTCTCTTCGCCGTTGTCGAAAGCAGCGATTGTGTGGCAGCCGTCCCTCGCAAGCTCGCGTGCTACTACGCGCAACGGTTGGCGTTGCACTGCTTCGAGCTCCCCTTGACGCTTCCAAGCTATGAAGTCAGGTTGCATTGGCACGTGCGCGCGGATGCTGATCCCGGGGTGCTTGCGCTCAGGGCAATGATCCACGATGTCTTGAACGCACCCTGATCCGCGGTGTTTGCGGTCGGTTTGCATACCGAAGAAAAGCCGAGCATCGTAATTCTCGAATCTAGAGATCTGCGACGTCGCAGAACCTGTCTCACGCGGTCGGGTGCGGTAGAAAGTCAGAGGTGGCGGTCGACGTCCATACGTTGGTGCAGGACGCGCACGACGTCGATGACGTCTTCGGCGGCCATCCGATAGAACAGCGTGTGTGACCCGGCGGCGAGCTTGCGATAGCCGGGGCGGATCTCGTCGCAAGTTCGGCCAATCCGCGGATTTGCCGCAGCGCGATCGATGGCGTGTTGAAGTTCACGCAGGTATGCCTCGGCCTGGTCGACACCCCAACGGTCATACGTGTAGTCCCAGATCTGCTCCAGGTCTGCTTGCGCGGCAGGTGAGAGAAGGTATTGCCTGCTCACCGGCCGCGCGAGACCTCGGCCCGCTTGCGGTCGAGGAAGTCATCGAAGTCGAACGACGTCGACGTGCCGCTGCTTTCGCCGGTCTCGAGAGCATCCCGCAGTGCCCGCAGCTGGGTTTCGCGGTCCTCGAGCAGCCGCAACGCCGAACGGACGACATCACTGGCCGATCGATAGCGGCCCGCGGCGATCTCGCCGTCGATGAAGGCGCTGTAATGCTCGTCGAGGCTGAAGGACGTGTTCTTACCCACGAACTCACGATACCAATTACTGGTATAGAGATTGCATGTCCGCTGGAGCAACGTCGCGCAGACTGCGTGCCTACGGTCCAGCCTGGGCCACACGGTGAGCGGTACGCTGACGTGCCTCGTTTTTAGAGATTTGCGACGTCGTGTTTCTCGTCTCACACTCCGCCCGCCTTGGACCTCCATTGCCGCCATGACAACGGAGACAGTTTTGTAGTACATTACCGTCGTGGCCATCGAGTTCATCGAGAGTGCCGGCCGACACGGGCTCACCCTTGCCGATGCCCTTCATGCGATGACCAACCACCGCTACCACGAAGCCCAGTTCGATGACCCCAGGCTCGGCGGTGTCAAGCCGGACCTATGGATCGGGCCGAGCCTGCAGCCGGCGGTTCCGCTGATTGAAGTCATGGCAGAGGTGATCCCACCGGCCACCGTGAGGATCTTTCACGTCATGAACGCACGTGCGAAGTTTCTCGATCGACTCGATCGACAGAAGGGCGAGAGCACATGAGCACCGACCAGGACCGCTACAACAAGCTGGCTGAATGGGCGGAAAGCGATGAACGCGAAATCCACCCCGAGAGAGGCGAATCCGGGCCTGCATCGCAGGCAGCTACACGCGAATTGCTCCGACGCGCTGGGGGGCGCCCAAGCGTGGATCCGGCTGCGGAACCGGGCGCACATGCGCCACGGCGCCAGGTGCGGCTCCCGCGTGCGCTCAGTGAGCGCGTGGATGCCCTCGCTGAGCAGGAAAGTCGCAGCCCGAGTGACCTGATGCGAGAGGCAATCAGCCAGTACGTGGCTGCCAAAGACCACCCGCAGGCTGGATAGGCGCGGCCATCCCGAGGAGTTACACGGTCATAACCGTTACCTTCCCGGTTCGTGCCGGCTGGTCACACCACGTTGTCTATGGGTCGTGTCCGGGCTCACGCAACGGGTATCGGCCGGTGACGGTCAAAACCACCACCGGGTCGGTCACGTTGGAGCGGCCGAAGCTACGCGGCACCACCGCAGCGTTCGCGTCGCGGTTGTTCGGCAAGCACGTCTACCCAAAAGCGTTGCGCCAGAGATGTCTTATTCATCGACTCCGAAATGTGCTTGCCAAGATCCCCACTGGGATGCAAGCCGAGGCCCGCGTCGGCTACTGGGCCATTTTCGACACCACCGACCTCAACTCCGAACCGGGACCCCAGCTGGTGGAGATCGTCGACAAAACGGATCGAGGCGTTCGCCGCCAAATACTGCGACCTCTACCCGGCGGCTATGCGGATCCTGCTCACCGACAAAGCAGGGTTGACCGCCTACCTGCGGTTCCCGACGGAACACCATGGGCGCGTTCGCCATTCGAATTTCATCGTTATCTGAAGTCATCGAGAAATAGCGGCAGCTGACCTGGGTTGTTGCGTCCTAGACGGTGTCTTCGTTGGCGGAGAGTTCACGGAAGACCCGCGGCAGCGGCAGCCCCATCAGCGCGATGACAGCGCTGCGATCGACTGGTGGCAGCTGATGGCCGGCCAGTGCCGCGGCCACCGCGGCGAACACGCAGTCACCGGTATCAGCGATGGTGCCGTCGAAGTCGAACGCAAACAACCGGTATCGAACGCCCACGTAGCCATCCTCACCTGCGCCGCGTCGAGCGCCGAATTGTGCACGGCGGTCAGCGCTTCCGTTCGGCCTCGAAATAAGTCAGTGCTCCTGATTGGTGCTGCGCGGTGACCGTCAATGCGGCGTCGGCAAACCAACGTTCGGCGTCGGCGAAGGTGGCAGCCAGCCCGAAGACTCCTGCCTGTCTGCCACCAGCCATGAACACGTCGGTGCGCCGTAGCTGTCCTTTCGTCGCGATGTCGCCGACGAGCCGGCCGCCAGGGCGTAGGCAACGGGCGATCTCGTGCACGGCTGCCGCCGGGTCAGGTAGGCAATGCAGCCCGCTGAAGCAGGCCACAAGATCGAACTCGCCATCATCGAACGGCATGTGCGTCATGTCGGCCTTGATGAACTCCACATCCGCCTGGTGGTCGCGGAGCACTTGGCGGCGGGCGCGTTCCAGCATCTCCGGTGAGATATCCAGCGCGACGTAGCGAACCTTCTGATCGGGAAGTAGACGCCGAATGGTGACACCGCCGCCACACGGCGCGTCGAGAATTGACGAGCCATCGGCGACTTCAGCGACGGCATCCATCGCGTGGAGATAGCCAGCACCGTCGGCGCCGACGATCATCCGCAGGTAGGCGTCGGCAATGTGTTCGTGGCGCATCGCCCAGTTGTAGAACGCTCCGACACTTCGAGCGAACACCTTGTTGTGCCACGCTTGCGGAATCGTCGGACCCTTTCCCCGTCTGCGTTCATGCACGCACAGCATCGCACGTCAGGGCCGGGACGACATCCAGTCGCACTTCTAAACATCTGCGACGCCGTCCAACGAGTCACCGCTCGACAGCAAACCCCTGGTTGCGGTGTCTCAGATCCTGTACCACATCCTCTGTCTCGAATCCTGGACTGGCCGCAATCATCGGCGTCGGTTCTTGGTGGAACGGCTCGGGCGCGGCGGTGACCATCCCCGGCTACCGCGCCCGCGGGCAGCCTCGCGACCCGATCGCTGCTCACCGCACCGACCAGGTTGTAGGAACTGCGGAGATCTTCGGAGGTGTTCAGCCGTAAAGACTCTGGGCGGTTTCGCTGAGTTCGGTAAACGCTGCGTCGAGGCGGCGCCTGCG
>NZ_JBYCLA010000136.1:0-5694 GCF_057473665.1 Mycobacterium sp. TH-M25 | reverse complement strand
TGCGGTCGCCACGGTCAACCAGCTGCGCACCGCGATCAGCTTGGAGCCCCGCCCTGAACCCGATCCTGGGCCCCCACCGCAGGCCTCGATCGCCAAGACCACCAGCGAGCAGTCCAGCTGCTGGCGGATCAGACTGCCCCACGATCAGGCGGCCATGTTCGACGCCGCGCTGGCCTCACATCGCGACGCGCTGATCGCCGACTGGAAACACGACCACGACGACAGCACCTCAGATATCGCGCCCCCGATGCCGGGCACCATCGAGGCGTTCATGCGTCTGGTCGAGGCCGGCTGGGACGCCGAGGCGGCCCGGCGCCCACACGGGCAGCGCACCACCGTGGTGGTGCACCTGGACGTCGACAAGAACGCTGCGGCGCTGCATCTGGGTCCGCTGCTCTCTGACGCCGACCGGCAATTGTTGACCTGCGATGCCACCTGCGAGGTCTGGTTCGAACGTCACGGCCAACCCATCGGCGCCGGCCGCACCACCCGCACGGTCAACCGGCGGCTGCGCCGCGCGCTCGAGCACCGCGACCGCAGCTGCGCGATACCTGGCTGTGGGGCCACCCGCGGCCTGCACGCCCACCACATCCGCCACTGGGAAGACGGCGGCGCCACCGAGCTGGCCAACCTGGTGCTGGTCTGCCCGTATCACCACCGCCAACACCACCAAGGCGTCATCACCATCACCGGACCCGCCGACAACCTCACCGTCACCGACAGCTCCGGGCAACCGCTGAGCGCAGGATCACTCGCCCGTGCCCCCGAGCACGCCCCGCCCGCCGTCCCGCCGTACCCCGGGCCCACCGGCGAACGCGCCGACTGGTGGTGGTACGACCCCTTCCAGCCGCAGCCACCGCCAACAACCAACTAAGCCGAGTCAGCGGCATCGCATCGGAGATGAAAGCGTCTGGTGGACAGCGCTGTTTCGTCTTGACTAGTCGCTGCTGCCGGATCTGGCCAACCAAGGCCGACAGCCGGGCTCGCACCACAACGCCGAAAGGCTGCCCGCACTGGCGCACACCATGGCGCGCTCCCCGTTGTCGGCCTTGAGGCTGGCGACCACCTCGGCGCCGCGGGCCTTGAAGCTACGAACTGGGTTCGGCGTTTCGAGCTTGATACTGACTTTGCATCCGAGGCCGGTCTCCAAGGCCGCGCATCTGTAGAAGGGGGTATCGAGGAAAATCGGGGTGATCAGACTCCGCGCGGCATGGACTCGTGCTGTGTCGAGGCGCGTTGGTTCCACGACACAGCAGCGTATCGTCGCTGAGGGCTACTTTCCGGGAGTGCCCGGTCGACAGGGGGCCGCGCGTGAACGGTTCGGCGGCGCATACCTCGTATGACCGGATCGGGCGTGGCTATGTGCGCTTTCGCCGGCCCGACCCGCGGATTGCGGCCAGGCTCGAGTCTGCTCTCCACGATTCCCGGACCGTGGTTAACGTCGGCGCCGGTAGCGGTTCGTATGAGCCCACCGATCGCGTCGTTCTTGCTGTAGAACCTTCCGAGGAGATGGTCAAGCAACGGTCCCCCGATGCGGCGCCCTGCATCAGGGCAGCAGCTGAGCGCCTACCGCTTGTCGACCAGAGCTTCGACGCGGCCATGGCGATCCTGACGATTCATCATTGGTCTGACCCGGTGTCCGGATTGCGCGAACTTGTCCGCGTCGCTCACCGTGTCATCGTTTTTGCCTACGAGCCAGTCATCCACTCCCAATTTTGGCTCTGGGAAGAGTACTTCCCTACCGCCGCTCGTGTTTCGGCCGCGTCTGAGCTGCCTGTCGGGCGCGTGGCCGAGGTCATCGGCGCCGACCGAGTCGAAACCGTTCTCGTGCCTCACGATTGCGTGGACGGCTTCGGCCCGGCCTACTGGCGTCGACCGGCCGCCTACCTTGACCCCGACGTTCGCGGTTGCATTTCAGGCCTGGCACGGTTAACCGCCAACGACATCCAGTCTGGGGTCGAACGCCTGCGTCAGGATCTCGACACCGGCGCCTGGCATACCCGCCATCGAGATCTCCTTCATCTCAACGCGATCGACGCTGGCCTTCGCCTCATCGTGCACGAGCGACCATGAACAAGATTTCCGACGCGTAAATACGGGCCTTTCAGACGGCCCGGTCTGCCGAAGCGCTAACAAATTGAAATAATCTAGTGCACAACAAATTACGCCGATTTTACTGGCGCAGTGCACGTATCCCGAACCTGCGGTATTACTCGGGCTGCTCGGCGCAAGAGACGGAGCGCTCAGCTTAGATCGGGTAGCACCAGCTTTAACATCGGGCGTTTCGGAAGCGTTGGCGCGACCGCGCGGATACTCACAGCCAGCAATCAGTAAGGCGTCATATATTCCCGCCATGACCATGCGTATCGCCGCTGCGAGCATACTGATGGGGACACTGATCGCCACCCCCGCGACAGCCCACGCAGACGATGTGGCTCGTCACGTACATACCGCAGCCCAACCCGCGAAAGCTTGGCAACATGCCGTGGAATGCCGTGATCCGCCTCGCCCAGTAACCGAGGTCAACGGAACGGCAGGGAGAGCGGTGCGCGCTCGACTTGGTCATCCCCTAGCCGGGACAGCGGCCTGCACCGGGCGCGTACTAGACCGACGTAAAGATGCAAATAGACTGCGGCACAACCAACTCCGCTCAGTTTACTGGCGGAGTGCACGTATTCCTAACGTGCGGTATTCCTGTTAGCGGGGTCTTTGTCGGTGCGCAGAAGTGAAACTGTGTTTGCACACGACACGTTCAGGTCGTTGACAGCAAAGAGAAATACATTTCGCTCATGAAGATCGTCGCTGCTGTGCTGCTATTCGCAGTCGCTGGCGTGGCCGCACCCGCTATCGCCCGCGCTGACGACGTGCCCACCGTGGATCAAGTCGTCGCGATAATGGCCGAGCTAACCGACCCAGGAAGACCAGCGGCCAGCAAGGCAGACATCGTTACTCCTGGTTTCGCTCCCGACGAAGCTGGGACTATCGACGATCATTTGAACATCCTCAACGGGCGCGGGTACATCCCGTTCCACTTCGTCGTCACGGACATTCAACCCGCGCCCGGCAATACCGCGGGAGCCACCGTGGCCGCCCCACACGACTTTCCCTACTACTCCGTCTACCCTTGCCCGATTGTGCTGGTCAATCAGAGCGGGCACTGGATGATCGTCCACGACACCGCGATGGTGTGGCTGAACGCGATGCGAAGCAACACCCGCCATCGAGACTACGCGTATTAGCGCGAACTGGGGAACGCTCATGAAGATCGTTGCTGCTGTGCTGCTATTCGCAGTCGCTGGCGTGGCCGCACCCGCTATCGCCCACGCAGGCGACGTGCCCTCCGTCGATCAGGTGATGGCGATCCTCGGCGAGTTGGCTGATCCGAACATTCCCGCCGCAAACAAGGGCGACATCGTCACCCCCGGGTTCAGCCCCGACGAAGCCGGAACCGTTGACGATCATCTGACCCGGATGCGCGCGTTCGGCCGTGGCCTTTTGCCGCCTCTGTTTCATGTGACCGACATCCAGCCAGCGCCCAACAACTTCGCTGGTGCCACCGTGTCCACCGGCGGATACATGCGTCAAATCACCAACCCGCGCCCAATCGTGCTGGTCAATCAGGGTGGGCACTGGCTGATCACCAACGACACCGCCATGCCCGTGCTGGACGCTATCTGGGCGGCCTCGTGGAAGTGAACAAATCACGGATGAACTGGACCAAGCTCTCCGTCGCGACAACCCTGGCGGCGTTAATCGCCTCGCCCGCAACCGCACACGCGGACTGCGGCGACCCCGATCAGTCCCCGTGCACCGGCCCAGTCCCCACCGTCGATCAAGTTGTCGGCATCATGGCCGAACTCACCGACCCCAACAAGCCCGCGGGAGACAAGACCGACATTGTCACCCCAGGATTCACGCCTGAGGAAGCGGGAAAGATTGATGATCACCTGCACCGGATGGATGTGGCCGGGCTCTTGCCATTACCTTTCATCATCACCAACATTCAAGCCGCGCCCAATAAATTCGCTGGGGCCACGATGCAGACCGGGGGGTCATTTCATCAGAGCAGCGCACCCGGTCCGATAGTGCTGGTGGGTCAGAACGGGCACTGGCTACTCACCCACCACAGCGCCATCAGCTCCCTGGACGCGTTCTGGCACAACGCCACCATATCCGGCGTCTTCGTGCCCCGCGGATAAAGTTAGACAGGTACGGACAGCGGGCTCCAAAAACTCGCCGCCGACGTGTTCTTCCACAGCGACGTATTCTTGTTCATACGCGCAAACCGGGTCTGATGCCACGACGGTAGCTCTCGCCCACGCGGACGCAAAATATTGATGCTAAAGGCTTTCCGTGGCCTCACGTCTGTTGGCGAGGTAGCCATGCCAGTCGCGTTTGGCGTAGCTAGCCCATCGGGTTGCGGTGGCGATGTCGATGCCGAGGATGTCGGACAGCACCGCCGCGGGAAGTTCGGACGCGAGTTGGATCAACGCCGTGTTGCGGCCACCTCGTGGACGGATCCCACGCTGTTTGAGTCGGTTTGCGAAGCGTTCGGGGTCGATAGCGCGATGCGGGGTGCGTCCGGGAAACAGAAGTCGGCGTTCGATCTTGACGTTCGGCAGAGTCTGTCCTCGGGCTGGGCGTGGGAGTTGGGTCAGGAGGTCAGCGAGAACTGGTGGGAGCAGGAGCTCGTGCTCGCCGAGCATGAGGTAGGTGTCGCCTGATCGCTCGCAGAGCTGATTGCTCGAGATAGCAAGTACGCGAGTCAAATTGAGCCCAAAAAGCAACATCAGGGCGCCTCCGGCGCGAAGATCGACGGGCATGGTGTCCTCGGTGAGGCAGCGGTGTAGCAGTTTCCGTTGTTCTTCCTCGGACACGAACGCGGCGGGCGGTGCTGGTTTGCGGGCGGGGCCGTCACGCCCTTGGTGAGACCGCGTTGATCGGCCCACTTCAGGAACGATCGGATTTCGTGCTCGCGGGAGGTGCCGTGCGCCAGCCAGTTATCGACGAGGTCCTGCCCGACGGAGGTTAATGGCCGATGATGTTCCACTCGTGCAGGATCTGAACCGGTGAAGCGCCAAATCGGTCAGCGCACAATTCGTTCCACCCGTACCGGTTATCGGTGATGAAGTCGCAGAAAAAGCGCAGTGCATTCTGGTACCCCCGCGCCGTCGACACCGCGGTCGGCGGTGAACCCGACCCCAGATGAGCGAACCACGCATCGACGTCGTCGGCCCGCCACTGCCATGGATACTCGTTAGTGAATTCAGCGAACCGTCGCACGACCCTTTCCCGAGCCGAAATCGTTACCGGACGAAGAAAGCTTGCCCGCTGCTCATCGGTCCAGCCCGAGAGCATCGCCGAGAACATGGCCGCCTCCGGATCGAGTGGGACCACATTTGCGACCAGCGACAACCTCGCCGAACCCGGTAGCTCCGACACCAAACGCACGACTGAAGCGGGCTCGTCCATCAGAAGCGGTGACTATGGTGTAGCCATCGCCACCAGCGCAACAAGCCGCATCAGGCCCTGCGGAGTTGTTGCAACAGATGCAAATCCGCTTATTTCAGGAAGCGCCACGCCATATGCCACTTGGCGCATGAACACCACGCCGACCCCGGCGCGCGACCCATGCGGGCGCGCAGGCACGCTTGACGCATGGACCATTACACGCACAACGGGCTGACCTTCGAC
>NZ_JBYCLA010000135.1:0-5522 GCF_057473665.1 Mycobacterium sp. TH-M25 | reverse complement strand
GGTCGCGTCCGAATGGCGGTGTAAAAGCACAGCCCGGTTCGTCGCTTCGCCGTCAGCATACGGGCGGCGGAACTCGGGCAACAGGCTCCGTTCAGAGCTGCCTGAGGTGATGTCACGGATAGCGGGTGCTGATCGAGAATCGATTCCTACCACGGATCTGAGAACCTTTGCGTCAGCGGTGTCGCAATTCGCGGTGCGCAAAGCATGCCGCGAGGCGAGTGTCCGATTGGGGTTCGGTACTTGGACGCACGTGACGGGCTTAGAGGTATCGGCAGACCTGCTCGTCCGTGCAGGTGGTGGGCTCGGGTGTGGCGGCCTGACTGCGTAATTGGGCAATCGTGTCGCGAAGAGCGACGAGCTTGCCGATCTGGTGGTCGAGGTCGGCGAGTCGGGTGTCAAGAAGGTCGCGGACGTGCTCACAGGGGGCTTGACCGCGGTCGCGGATTTGGAGGATCTGGCGGATCTGGGCGAGCGTGAGCCCGGCGGCCTTGCCTCGATGGATGAAGTCGATCCTCGAGACGACCTTAGTTGGGTAGTCGCGGTAACCGGCGGGTGTGCGTTGCGCTTCGGGGAGCAGGCCCTGCTCCTCGTAGAAACGCAGGGTCTTGGTGCTGGTGCCGACGGCGTCGGCCAGCTCTCCGATCCGCATTGGCCGTACCTCCCGAGATTTGACCTTCACCTGTACTGGAAGGTCCAGTCTGGTGGCATGGAACGGGTTACTCAAGCGGTTCAGGAGGGCCAAGTGCAACAGATTGTGCGCATGATGACCGACAAGGTGGGTGTCGTGGGCACCGTGGTGTCCACGATGGCGTGCGCCATGTGTTTCCCGGCGGTGGGCGCTATCGGGGCGGCCGTTGGGCTGGGGTTTCTCTCCCAGTGGGAAGACGTATTCATCAATGTTTTGCCGCTGTTTGCGGCGCTCGTCTTGGTCGCCAACGGACTGGGGTGGTTGGCCCAGCGGCAATGGCGTCGCAGCGCCCTGGGGATGATGGGCCCGATCCTGGTTCTGATCGGGTGGGTTTCGTTCGCGAGCGGTGTCCTGGCGCACGGGCCGTCAAGGGTCGTGCTGTACGCGGGACTGGTGGTCATGGTCGTCTTCGCGGTGTGGGACCTGGTCGCGCCAGGTAGCCGCCGTTGCGGGCCCGAAGACTGCGAACTGCCCGCGAAACACCGATGAAACCGATGAAATCCCTGGGCCAAGTGGAAAAGTCGAGGGTCGATCTTGCCGTGATCGGGTCGGGTGGGGCGGCGTTCGCGGCCGCGATCCGCGCCTCGACGCTGGGCAAGTCGGTGGCGATGATCGAGCGCGGCACCGTGGGTGGGACGTGCGTGAACACCGGCTGTGTGCCGTCGAAGGCACTGCTCGCCGCCGCCGAGGCCCGCCACACCGCGCTCGATTCCGGTCGCTTCCCCGGGATCAGCACGAGTGCCGACCCCGTCGACATGCCCGGCCTCGTCGAGGGAAAGCGCTCCCTCGTCGAGGCGCTGCGCACGGAGAAATACCTCGACATCGCCGAGGACTACGGCTGGGCACTACTGCGCGGGCAGGCCTCGTTCGACGGCACCCCGAACGCGCCGGTAGTGCAGGTAACCGCCGAGGACGGCACCAGTAGGCTGGTCGTGGCCGCGCACTATCTGGTCGCGACCGGTTCTCGCCCCACCATCCCCGCGATCGACGGACTCGACCAGGTCGACTACCTGACCTCGACCACCGCGATGGAACTCAAGGAGCTCCCCGAAACACTGCTGGTACTCGGCGGCGGATACGTCGCCTTGGAACAGGCCCAGCTGTTCGCCCGGCTCGGCTGCAAGGTCACCATGCTGGTCCGCTCCCGGCTGGCCTCCCGCGAAGAACCAGAGGCGTCGCAGGCCCTGCTCGAGGTGTTCGCCGACGAGGGCATCCAGGTCGTCGGTCAAGCGGTCGTCGACTCGGTGACGACCGATCCAGCCACCCGACGGGTGGTTGCGGTCGCGTCGGTGGCCGGTGCCGGGGAGCAGTTCACCGCTGAGCGGCTGTTGGTCGCGCTGGGCCGCACCCCGGTCACCGATGGACTCCACCTCGGCGCGGTGGACGTCAAGACCGGGGACGGCGGGCAGATTGCGGTCACCGATCAGCTCGCGACATCCAACCCGCGGATCTGGGCGGCCGGGGATGTCACCGGGCACCGCCAGTTCGTGTACGTCGCCGCCTCGCACGGCGCGATGATGGTCGACAACGCGTTCACCGACGCGAACCGGTCGGTCGACTACACGACCCTGCCCCGGGTGACGTTCACCAGCCCCGCGCTGGGCACGGTCGGGATGACCGATGCACAGGCCGTCGCGGCTGGCATCCGCTGTGACTGCCGCGTGCTGCCCCTGCACTACGTGACCCGGGCGCTGGTCAACCGCGATACCCGCGGCTTCGTCAAAGTGGTCGCCGACGCCGACACCGGACGGATCCTGGGGATCACCGCGGTCGCCAAAGACGCCGGCGAGCTCGCCGCGGCCGGGGTCTACATCGTTGCGGCCGGCATGACCGTAAATCAGGTCGCCAACAGCTGGGCCCCATATCTGACCATGGCCGAAGCCATCAAGATCGCCTGCCAGTCCTTTGTCACCGACGTCGCCAAGCTGTCCTGCTGCGCCTCCTGAACACCGTGGATCTACAGCCACTCGAAAACCGGAAGATGCGATGACTGACTTCACTCCCGACCCCGGCGTCGACCGACTGGCGGTTCCCGACGAGACCGGCCTGGACCCGGCAATCCTGGTCCCACTGCTGCGGCTGCTCACGTCCGGGAACCCGGTTGAGGTGACCGCGCTCGCCGCCACGGCTGGCCGCACCATCGAGCAGACCCGCGCCCAGCTGGCGAAGCGCCCCGACACCGAGTATGACGACGAGGGTCGGATCGTCGGCCAAGGGCTGACCCTGCGCCCGACCCCACATCGGTTCACCCTCGACGGCGAGCAGCTCTACACCTGGTGCGCCCTGGACACCTTGATCTTCCCGCTCATCCTCGACCGGGAAGCCCACATTGAGTCGGTCTCCCCGGCCACTGGGCAGCCAATCCGGTTAACCGCGGGCCCGCGCGGAGTGCGCGACGTCGAGCCGGCCACCGCGGTGCTGTCGCTGGTCAACCCCGAGGACATGACCGAGATCCGCTCCGCATTCTGCAACCAGGTGCACTTCTTCACCTCGGTCAGCGATGCCCAGTCCTGGCTCGAGACAAACCCAGGCGGGCAGGTCATGCCGGTTACAGACGCCTTCGAGCTCGCCGCGCAGCTGACCACCGCGTTGCTCGCCACCTTGCCGCCGCAACACGAGTCGCCGGCCGCCGCCCGCGATAGTTGCCGTCCCCAACAGCGACCCGATCGCCGAGACTCGGTGCATCCCGAAAGTCCTTCTACCGCAACCTCGAACGCGGCCCCCGGCCACCGAAGCACCTGTGCCTTTGACGACCCGAACGGATAGGCCCCGTGCCACCGGGTGTGACGGATATCGGTCCCTTACTGAGACGGACGGACGTCGTGACGCGGCAGGTCTCACTACGCGGTGGCGGCATCGGGATCTGTCAGGCTGGCAGATGCTCGACGTTGCGGCGGCCGCAGTTCACGGGGTGGGTCGAGCAGTGATCGGCGTAGGTCTTGCAGCAATCGGGTGCCGACCGGTGTCATGGTCAGACCGCGCCAACCGGCCGCGGCGCGATCCAGTACGGCCCACACCAGGCTGATGGCGCTGGTCTCGCCGGGGAATCTGCCGATGACCTTGGTGCGCCGCTTGGTCTCCCCAAAAGATCGCTCAATGAAATTCGAATGTCGAACGCGCCCATGGTGTTCGACGGGAAACCGCAGATAGGCCGTCAGCCCTGCTTGGTCGGTGAGCAGGATCCGCATAGCCGCCGGGTAGAGGTCGGCGTATTTGGCGGCGAACGCTTCGATGCGCTTGTCGATGATCTCGACCAGCTGGGGTCCCGGTTTCACCGTCAGATCGGTGGTGTCGAAGATGGCCCAGTAGCCGTCGCGAACTTCGGGTTGCATCCCGGTGGGGATTTTGGCGAGCACGTTGCGGAGTCGATGAATAAGACATCTCTGGCGCAACGCTTTTGGATAGATTTGTTCGATGGCCGCGATCAAGCCCTTGGCGCCGTCAGAGACGACCAGCAGCGGAGTGGCAAGGCCGCGTTCGCGCAGATCGGTCAGGAAGTCGGCCCACGCGTCGGTGGACTCGCCGGTCCCAGGGGACAATCCGACGAACACCGGTTTGCCCTCGGTGGTGATGCCCCAGGCCGCCAACACCGGCTCGGCCGGCGACCCAGGATGCATCCGAAAGAACGAGGCATCCAAAAACAGATAGTCCAGCACGATCTCGTCGAGTCGGCGACGCGCCCACGCCCGATACTCGGCTCGGATCGCCTTGCAGACCTCCGAGACCGTCGACTTGGAGATCGCGGCCTGATCACCGAGCGCTTCGGCAAGGGTGGCCTCGACATCCCGCACGGACAGCCCGCGCACAAACGCCGCGATCACCAGCGTCTCCAGGGCATTGGTTTTCGTCACGTGCTTACCGAACAACCGCGACGCGAACGCTGCGGTGGTGCCGCGCAACTTCGGCCGCTCCAACGTGACCGGCCCGACGGTGGTTTTGACCGTCACCGGCCGATACCCGTTGCGTGAGCCCTCGTTAGCGTCGGGACAGGCGGCGATGCGTTGGTAGCGGTGGCGGCCGAGGAACTCGGTGACCTCCGCCTCCAGCGCCGCCTGCATCAACAGCTGGGCGCCCAGACGGGCGACTTCTTCAAGGATCTCCGGCAGCTCCCGATCCTCGGCAAACAAGGCGTCGACCTTGGCGCGGATACGGTCGGTGGCTGATACTCGAACAGGCACGGGTGTTGCTCCTTCTTCGCAGACTTGCAGGTCGTGAAGCGGAACCTACGCCCGTGCTCCCTATTTACACCGGATTCCGGACACGACCGGGAAAGGCCCGTAGTGAGTCCTGTTCGGCCCGAACGGTGTTCACCGCTGACGGTGGCGATGCAGCGTCGGGTACAGCGAGAGCAGCCCGCACGCCTCCCCATCCGACCGATGGGTTTCCGCTTCGCGGAGGATCCGGTCAATCGTTCGGTCCCCTCGTCCACGGGGCGCGGGGGTGTTGGTCGTAGTCCGTGGCGGTCCGCTCGACATACTCACCGAACTCATCGTCGATGCGACGTTCGAGCTCCGCCCCGGTGATTTCCTCGCGGTTGGTGTTGAATCTCGGAGCGTAATCGGTCCGCCAAGCGAAGAGATCCTCGTGTGACCCCATCCCGCCGCGGAGGTCGAACAGGTGCTCGGCGGTGAGGGCGAAGTGCGGCCGTCCTGTGGGTCCCTCGGTCACTCGCCATTCTTTGCCGCAGTTGGCGGCGCGATCCAGTGTTGCGGCGAAGGTCGCTCGGGCGCCGAGCTGGTCCGCTGCGCCCCACAATTTGTCCAACTCCTCCGGAGAAAGGCCACGCGCGTTCGCCTTGCACTCTCCCAAAACGATTTCCCCGTTGCGAAGGACA
>NZ_JBYCLA010000134.1:0-5458 GCF_057473665.1 Mycobacterium sp. TH-M25 | reverse complement strand
CCGAAAAGCTTGGCGATGTTGCCCTCAATCCCGGGTCCGGCATCGAAGATGGCCCGTGCAGCCTGTCGAAGGTTAAGCGCCGCAAGCGAATATGCCTCGATGAGCAGTGCGCCAACCTCTCGTGCCAGGCCCTGGTCACCGGCGCGGTAACGCGCCAACAGATCGATCAACTCGTCGGCGACGATAGTCACCGAACCACCGCCGATGGACACCCGTTCGTTGCCAAACGTCGCCATCGCCACATTCCAACCGGAGTTGACGGCACCGACCACGTCACGGTCGGGGACCAAGACGTCGTCGAAGAACACCTCATTGAACAGCGTCTCGCCGGTGATTTCTTTGAGTGGGCGGATTTGGACGCCCGGCGCCGCGAGGTCGATGATCATCGCGGTGATGCCTTTGTGCTTGGGCGCGTTCGGATCCGTGCGCACGGTGGCCAGACCGCGCTTACAGTTCATCGCGTCACTGGTCCAGACCTTCTGGCCGGTCACCAGCCAGCCGCCGTCGGTCCTTCTGGCCTTCGTAGCCACGGCGGCGGCATCCGAACCGGCACCGGGCTCGCTGAATAACTGGCACCACCGCAGCTCACCCTCGAGACTTGGCCAGGTCAGCCGCTCGATCTGTTCGGCGCTGCCGTGCTGCAGCAGCGTGGGCAGCACCCATTCGCCAAGTCCGAGACTCGGCTTGTCGAGGCCCCCCAGCACCTCCTCGATCACGAGTTGCTCCGAGGAGTCCGCTCCCCGGCCATACGGCTTGGGCCAGTGCGGGACCAGGTAACCGCTGCGGGCCCACAGCTTGGACTTCTCGCCGGCGTCGGCTCGCTCCAGCTCATCACGGAACTCCTGTGCGGCCCGCCGGTGCTGCTCGGCCTCGGGTGGCAGGTCCACGGTGTGATGCCGCCGCAGCCCTCGGCTCTGTAGTTCGATGACCTTGTCGCGCAATACCTCCGGACCGTCGAGAAAGGTCAGCAACACCGTCGCCCGCCGGACGTAGAGGTGCGCGTCGTGCTCCCAGGTGTAGCCGATACCCCCGTGCACCTGCACGTTCTGCAGCGCCACCCGCTGGTAGGCGGGCAGCACGTGACCGGCCGCCATCGTGACGGCCAGCTCGGCTTCCGGCCCGCACGCCCGGGCGGCATCCCAGGTGACCGCCACCGCCAGCTCCGTGTCGACCAGCATGTTCGCACAGTGATGCTTGACGGCCTGGAACGAGCCGATCGGCCGGCCGAACTGCTCGCGCGCGGCCGCATAGGTCGTCGCCATCTCGGTGCACGCCGCCAGGCCGCCGACGGCCTCTGCGGCGGCGAGCAGGCGCACCATCCGGGTCGCCGCCCCGGCGGCGCCCGAGAACACGTCGGCGATGGGCGCCGACGACAACCTCAGGATGGTAACCGGCCGCATCAACAGATCCACGGAGTCGGTGCGGCGAGCAGTGACGAATTCTCCGGCCTCGACCAGTATCAGGTCGTCTCCCACCGGGACGAGGAAGACATCGGCGTCGGGTTCGGCCAGGGCGGCGACGGCGTCGGCCGAGATCGCAGAATCCGTTCGGACCGCGTCGCTGCTCGTGCCGATGCCTGCCACCAGGTCACCGGACACCAGGCGCGGCAGCCACCGCTCGCGCTGCTCTTCGGTGCCGGCCTCGGCGATCACCGACGACACGACCACCGTCGGCAGGAACGGTCCGCCGATCGCCGCGCGGCCAAGTTGCTCCAGGACAATGGTCAGCTCGGGCAGCCCATAGCCCTGGCCGCCGAATCGCTCCTCGATGTGCAGGCCCAGCCAGCCGGTGGAAACGATCTCTTTCCACAACCCGTCATCGAGCCACCAACGGCCGCCAGCCGGGGCGTCGAGCAAGATGCGGCGGGCGCACTCCGTCCCGGCGCGCCCGGCCACCATCGCTTTGGCCACCTCGGCGAGCGCGCGGTGATCTTCGGTTATCGCCAAAGGCATTGGCAGCGCTCCGTTCTCGTCATTCGGTCATCACCAGGTGTTGCCGTACCGCTCCCGGAACGTCACCGAGGCCGCGGGCCGGCGACGCGGTGGTGACAGCTTTTTCGCGGGCGCGCCGAGGTAGACAGCCGCCATCGGCAGCAGGGTGCCCGGCAGTCCCAGCAGTTCGCGGACGCGGTCGACGCCGAACGTCGTCAGTCCGGTGGTCAAGCAGGAACCGTAGCCCAGGTCCGCCGCGGCCAGCAGCAGGTTCTGCACCGCCGGGTAGATCGACGACGGCGCGTAGATCTCGGCAACGCGTTCGGTGTCCACGCAGACCGCGACGACGACCGGGGCCGCTGCGAATCCTCCCCGGTTGAAGCCGTATTCGAGGTCGGCGATCAGCGCCTTATCGTCGAGACTGCTCCGGATAAAGTCGCCCCCGCCGGCGTTCCACGTCTCGGTCCACCAGTCGGCGAGCAGCGACCGCGTCTTCTGGTCGCGGACCACCACGAATGCCCAGGGCTGCGTGTTCTCGGCACTGGGGGCGTGCACCGCGGCCTGAAGGATCTGCTCGATATCGGAGTCGGGCACATCGGCGTTGGGATCGAATCGCCGGCAGGCACGCTGGGCGTGCATGATGGCCAACAGGTCACCCACTATTGATCAGCAACCCGACGTTCGCCCCGAGGTTTCCAGCCCGTCAGCGAGATGGTGGTGAGGTCCAGCGTCTCGTGCAGCGACAGCTTGCCGGCCATGACGCGTTTCAGGAACTCTGACATTACGGTGTCAGGGTCGCGGTCCAGTTCGTAGATCACCAGGTAGCGGTGGGTCGGCGGCGGCAACTGCGCCGGGAGGTCCTCGTCCTCGGGGACGGTGACCTCGGAGAGGTCGTAGCGCTGCGCGGCCACCACGCCGGGCACGTCGAGAACCTCGGGCACATGCTGGGTGTCGTACCAGGTGTTGAAGGCCTCGTCTTGGCCCTGCACAGGGTTGGTGAGCACAAGAAAAAGGTTCTCGGCCACGGGTCACGCCTTTCTGAGTGGGCTGGTCCAGCGCGTCGAGGTCACATTATGACAGTGGACTGTCACAGTCAACGCGCGGTGTCGGTATCGGCGCGGGCTGGACGACCTCATCCGGCAACAGATTGCCGCACGGCGAGCAGTGCTGGACTAGGCGCTGCTACCGGTCGTTGAACCGCGTGCCATCCGGGCACGCCCGTGGCGTACCCGGGCCGCAGAATTGCGTGCGCAGATAGGTCGGGTAAGTGTCCGTCGGTCCGGCGTACAGTGCGGTCAGGCTGATCGGCGCGTCGTAGACCCCGATCGCCACCACGTGCAGGAATCCGGTGACTGCCAACACGCGCAATACCGACTTCATTGGCGGCCCCGCCCACCGGAGGGTGTCCACGCCGCCCTCGACGCGGATCCGGCCTTGCTTGTTCCGGAAGAACATCAACCCACCGCTGGACGTCAGTACCAGCGACCACAAAATCGGACCGTAGAGCGGCAATTGATGAATGGTTCCGGCCCACATCGTCATCCCCGGGATGGACGCCGGATATGCCACCACACCATGACGTACGGCGAAGATCTCCATCGGGAACTCGATCGCGAACACTGCCAGCCACCCACAACAGAACGTGCGGACCGGTCCCAGGGTCGGCCATCGGCGCCGGGCTCGCCCCATCGCCCAGCGACCGACCACGCCCATGGCCAGCGGCATCCAGATGTAGATCATCCCGATCACCAGCACCGGCTCTGCCATCAGCCGCCCGTCCGGGCTCAGCCAGCCCGGGATGTTCTCTGTCCAGTTGCCGAAGTTCACCAGCCCGGCGTTGTAGAACAGCACGGGCTGCAGCCAGTTGATCAGTGGGTCGTGCCACCAGGCGATCGCCGACCCAATCACGACGGCTGCCTCCACACACAGTTGACGCTCGCGCAGACTCTTCCAGACGACGTAACCGATGGCGGCCACCGCCAGGATTGGGCAGGCGATCTGGAAGGCGGCGATGGCGAGCCGCGTGCCCGCCGGGATCGGATCGGGGTCGGGTTCGACCGGTGTCGCGTCGCCGGAAACGATCCATGCTGTGTAGACGTACGCGGCGAAGACAACACAGATGGCCCCCATGCTCGACCAAAACAGGACTGGCCGAATGGTTTTGACCCTCGCGGGTTGCGCTACTGTCGGCTCGACGCGGTCGACAACGCCGGGACTCTTCCTATCTGTCACCGTTTACGTCTCCTTTGGCGCATTGACACCCAACCCAAAGATGACAGTCAACTGTCACCAAATCAATGGACGTTTCCTTCACATCGTCAGTTGTCACCCACCTGCAAATTATAGAAATAGTTGTATGATTTCAGGGCCTGCGCGTAACATCCAATCGCGGGACGGCTGACCGCATCCGGTCCGCCATGCGTCTGAACGCGCGTCCCCAAATCATCAACAGTCGACGAGAGGACAGGGCATGGCGGTACTCGATGGTCGGGTCGTATTCATCACCGGTGCCGCACGCGGCCAGGGCCGTTCGCACGCAGTGATGTGCGCAGAGGCGGGCGCGAACATCGTCGGTGTCGACATCTGTGAAGACCTCGACGTGGTGCCCTACAAGCTGGGAACGGCCGAAGAGTTGGAGGAGACCGCGCGCTTGGTCGACAAGACCGGACAGGAGATGCTCTTCCGTACCGCCGACGTTCGCGACAAGGCCGCTCTGCAGGGAGCGTTCGACGCGGGCGTGCAGCATTTCGGCCATATCGACACCGTCATCGCGAACGCCGGGGTGATCCTGACCAACCCCGACGAACGTGACGCCTCCGAAGCGCTTCGTCTCGGCATCGACATCATGTTGATCGGCGTCTGGAACGCATTCCAGGTCGCGATCCCCCATCTCAAAGAACGGGACCAGGGCGGCAACCTCGTAGCGACCAGCTCGATGGCTGCCCTGCTGGATCTCACCGACGGCCGCGGCGGCTCCGACGCCTACCTGATGTCCAAGCTGGCGATCACCGGACTGGTCCGCGCATACGCGAATATGCTTGCACCGCATCGCATCCGGGTCAACGCCGTCGCTCCAACGAACTGCGCGACGCCCATGATCACCGAGAACCCCGCCCTGTTCAAGGTCATCGAGGACAACCCTCACCTGGTCAACGCAATGCAGACGGCGCTGCCGGACCTTCCCATGATCGAGCCCAAGGACGTCAGTAACGCGATCCTGTTCTTGATCTCCGACGCTGGGCGGTCGTTCACCGGAAGCCTGCTCAAGGTGGACGCAGGTATGGACGTGCGGCGCTAGCTTATCCCGGTTTATCGAGGAGCAGACGTGGACTACCGCATCACCGGCAAAACCGCGCTGGTCGTCGGCGGAAGCAAGGGCATCGGCTTTGAGGTCGCGAAAATTCTTGCTGCCGAGAGCTGTCGAGTAGCGGTACTCGCCCGCACCGAATCCGACATCGACGCTGCGGTCGATGTGATCCGCGCGCAGGGCGGCGCCGCAATGGGCCTCGTGGCCGACGTCAGTCACC
>NZ_JBYCLA010000133.1:0-5194 GCF_057473665.1 Mycobacterium sp. TH-M25 | reverse complement strand
CTGGCGCGGGTGCCCGCGTGGCCGTCACCTTGCGCGGCTGACGTTTGCGCTGTACCGATGCCGTCGGCGCGGTTTCGGCACTGTCCTCTTCGATCTCATCGACGATGGTCGTGCCAGCGAGCACGTCGGGGAACACCCTGCGGCACAGCCGGGACGACGCGCGGGCCACGAGCTTATCGGCCGGGTAGTCGCCGAGGGTGATCTTGGCCTTCCGCGCCTGGTCGGCCGTGAAGCTCACCGTCTGCCACTCAGTCGACCCGGCGCGGCGTCCGCGGATCTTGCAGCGTTCATCGGTGGATTCGTCGATGATGATTTCGTGTCCGGCCTCGATGATGCGGCGTCGCATGAACTCTGCCGAGAACCCGATCTTTCCTTTCACGACGTGGATGCATGACAGGCCGTCGAGCGGGTCGATGCCGAGCTCGAGGGATTTCATCATCGCGGCGGCGATGTTCTCGGGCTGTCCGCGCATGGGCTCGGGGACGAACGCGGTGCGGGCCAGCACGTTGGCTACCTGCTCGGTGGCGATGAACAGTTCCAGCCATTTGCCCATCCGGTCGAACTGCTCGTTCTTGGGGGCGTGCCCGGGGCGCGCGGTGCGCGTGAATCCGTTGAGCGCGGGGGCGAAGGTCTCTGTGCGGGCAAGTTCGGTCACTTGGACTCCTCGTAGACGATGCGGGCTAGGGAAGGGGTGGGGTCATCAGGCTCCACGGCTGCGCCGACGAGGTCGCGGGAGGTTTTGACGATGTCGCGCATGGCGGCGGCGATCCGGAAGGACTTCATCTGCTCGGGTCCGCTGGTGCACGGAATCAGTTGCGCGCCGGTCGAACTGACGAGGATGGCGCCACAGCCTTCGACCTCGACCATGGGCTGTTCTTTGCCGTCATCGTCGAGGTAGAAGTCGGCGTAGCGGTAGGCCGCCAGTTGCAGCGCGGTCTCACCGAAGATGCCTTTCTCGTTGGTCTTGGCATCCAGGAGCAGCCGCTTACGCTCGCCGCCGACCGTCAGTTCGGCGACAAGGTCGAGCGTCCCGGCGTATCCGTAGCGGTAGCTGACTATGGTTGCCTCAACTAGGACGGGGTCTACCTCGAATTTGTCGAGGAACCTGGCATAGGCTTCGACGTGGCCGCGTAGTTCGTCGGGAATGCCTTGGACCGCTTCGCCTTTGACGAGCCGTTCGGCGTAGCCGTGGACTTCGGTGCCTCGCTTCTTAGCCTTGTCACTGACCGCGTAGCGCGCGCCCTGCAGTTCCTTGAGCCGGGCCGAGGGCTGAAGGTCGCCGAGTTCGTCCCAGTGGTCGACGGCGTACTCGGCGGTGGCGTTGGCGGCCCAATTGATCAGTGCGGGCTTGGGCACACCTTCGCCGAGCATTGTTGTGACACCGGGGATTCGGTGGCCGTTGGCGTCTTTGTAGTAGTGGCCTTTGGCGGTTTCGACGCGCCGGATAGGGCCGGTGAATTTCGTTGTCACGCCGTCCCCTCTCTACATCCACACGCTACGACGCGCGCCAGTTCCCACGCCACGAACGATGGGCCGCGGTGGTTTTGGTACACGTCGGCGCATTTGATGACTCCGCGGCCTTCGCACACGGGGCACCGTTTAGTCACTGGACGCGCGCCCTTTTACGTGCTCGTAGGACTCGCGGAACACAGCATCTTTTATTGGATAGAAGCCCAGAGAGTCTTTCGCTACCCACTCGCCGGTGGCGATTGGAAGCCAGCGGCTATTGGCCGCGACGAACAGCTCGGCGGTCGCATCGGGGTCTTCCGCTCGATCGACCGGATGAATCGCAATAAAATTTTCGGGATCGGCGAACTCCCTCATGTCCCTCAGGTTTTCTCCGGTCCACTGCAGCGCCAGTATTTCAATGGGCCGCTTCCGGTAAATCTGGGGCGCCATAACACCTTTCCCTTCTCTAAATACTGGTATCCTCGCGCCTTCACTCATCGCGAGCATCCTCTCGATCCCCGCACATCCCCAGCGCGCGCCGGCAATCCATCTCCGTGACCGAGCGTTGCTGCTCAGTCATCGACGCGACTTCCCGGTGCCATTCGTCGAGGTCGGTCATCGCTTGCCACCCGCGTTCGGGTGCCGACCGATGAGGCGGTGGCGCCAAAGGGTCAATTTCATCGTTATCTTCCAGCGCAACGGGATCGCCCACAGCCCGACAACGTGACGGTAGGGCGTCCAGGCTGTCTCAAGGGAGTATTCATCGCAGCTGCACCGGCCGCCGACAAGCGACCAGCTGTCCAGCGTGAACAGCTCGTTTCCGACGCTGGCGTAAACTCGCACGCCAGGCCGATGACTGTCGCGGATCGCCCGCGCGAGGGGATCGCTCAAAGGGATCATGTTGGCTTTCATGCGGTCACCCTCCGTGTTCGGGGCATCTGCCGACGTTCCTCCTCGGTTTTGCCGCCCCAAATCCCGTGGGATTCGTTGTGCGTCATGGCGTAATCCAGGCAGTCGGCGCGGACCTCGCAACGCACGCAGATCTGTTTGGCATCGGAAACCCGTTCGCCGTAGTTGGGGAAAAACAGTTCCGGGGAAACCTCAAGGCACAGTGCGCGGTGCTGCCAGCGCGTTTCGTACTCGGTGCGAGGGGGCGTGTGGCTGGCTTGTGCGCGGCCGGGTAGCGCGCTCACAGTGTCTCCTCGCTCAGCAGGAGTGGGGCTTCCCGGCGCAGCGTTTCCGGGTCCCGCGAGCAGTAGGTTCCGAGGTCGTAGAGCGCGTTCACTTCAGCGAGGGTGTCGGCGGCGTCCAACATGCGGCGATAGAGGGTGCTCATATGTGCGCCTCCGCTTCCGGTCGGGTGATGTAGAAGTGGATGCCGCTTGCGCATTCCTTCCACATGTCGTCATTGAACGGCTCGCGTGGCGTGACAACAGCACCCGCTACATACTGGAACTTCGGGTCGTAGCAGGACTGCGCAGTCGCAACCTCATCGCTGCCCGCATAGATGGCCACGACCTCGGCACGCTCGGCTCTGCATTTACGTCCCACCCCGTGAGTTCTTCTCGCATCCGCCGGGATTCGCAATTTGACGATGTGACCTTCTTTCGACTTTTTCCAGCCGATCAGGTCGCCGTCAGGGAGGATGCGCGTACGCGCGATTGCAAGGTCGGCATTCTTCGCGCCGCCCAGGTCCGCGCCGCCCAGGTACGCGCCGCGCAGGTCCGCGCCGCCCAGGTCCGCGCCCTTTTCCCGCGCCTCCTCAATGGCGTACCGCACGCTGGCGCGATCCGAAGCGAACAACACTTTTCCTGAAATATGTTTGATCTCAATGCTCATGCCGCCTCCCTCATCAGTTTCTCGTTGCGCATCTCGGCCAGCGCCGCGCCGGCGTCATCAGACCATGCGGTGTCGTCGTGGACGAGGTGCAGGGCGAGTTCGAGGGTGGTCGTCAGGATGCGCGGGAACGGTTCGGTCGCGTTCGCGCCTGGGCGCGCCAGCGTTTCGACGCTGCGTGCCAGGGTGCGCAGTTCACGCATAGCGTCCGCGAACTCGGCGTCGTCGGGTGTGGTTGGCGTGGACCGTTTTTCGCCGACGATGTGTAGGGCGCGCAGAAGGTTCTGCGTCCAGGATGCGGGGCTCGTGGTCATTTCTGTGCCTCCATGTTGGTGCGCCATTGGTCGAGTGCGTGCAGGACTGCTGGTTCGAGGAACACTTCGTTGGTGACGTGGGCGCCGTTGGTCGCCCATAGCCTCACGTACCAGCCGTCGAAGGAGGCGTAAAGCCCGTCACCCAGGTACGTCTCCCCGTCGGCGCTCACTGGGCGTCCCCCATGATCACGTCCCATTGCGCGCGAACCCACAGAACGTCTCCCATCGCCGTGTGTCTGTCGAAATCGTCCGGGTTGACACCAATCGCCTTCGACAACTCGTTCGAGTTGTACGGCGGGAGCGCGCCCGCGCCGTTGCCTGCGAGGAATCCGGCCGCAAGGTTCTCGATATCAACCAGGTGATGGTTCCAGGGCGGCTCGCCGATCCCTGTTCGATTCAGTAGGCGCGCGATCCTTTCGGTGTCGAAGCTCGGGACCGCTCCTACGATGTGCGCGTCGCGGGTCGCGGCGTGCATCATCGCGGCAGCCCAGTAGGATGTCAGGGCGCTCTCGGGGGAGAAGCGTTCGAGGTAGTCGTCGCGGAACTTCGCCGGGAGTTGGCTTTTCGAGCCGATCCACATGTCGGGGTCGTGGTCGATGTAGCAGTGGTACCGCTGTTCTTTTCCGTCTGGTTCGCGTCGGATCGCGGCGAACTCCCAGATGGGTGCCAGGATCTCGAGCCCGAGGGTTTCGGTGTCCATGAATACAAGGGCGGTCATCGGTGGGTCTCCTTTTTGAGTTGGGCGCGGCGTTCGCGTTCGGCCACGGCGCGTTCTTCGCGATGTGCTTCGCGTCTCGCGCGTTGGCGCGCGCTGGTGCGGCCAGCGCGTCCCCGCGAGATGTCGTAGCGTTCCTGCGGTGAACAACCTCCCCGGATGCCGTGGTGAACGTCGCCGGTGGCGATCGCGTCACGCAGACACTGGGTGCGCACGCTGCACAGCCCGCAGACGCGTTTAGCGAGGGGCGCCGTCGCGAGATCGGCGGCGAGGGAGGGAAAAAACACTTCGGGGTCCATCTGCCGGCATAACGCGTCGGAGCGCCAGTCGTTGGAATCCGGCGCGTAGGTGGGGGTTTCGTAGGGGGACCTCATTTCTGGTTTCCTTCTTTCTCCCACGTGAACATCGGGAGCCCTTCGGCGATGGCGTGTTCCTTGGCAGCTGTCAGGGAGGGGTCGTCGTAGAACTGGCCTCCTTGGGCCCACTTTTCGTAGAGGGCCTGGCCGGCGTCCCAACTTGCCTGGGCATCTTTGAGGGCGGCGCAGAGGTCGTCTTGGGTGGGGGGTCGCGTGAAGCGAATGTCGCGGTAGGCGGTGTCGACGGCGCAGGCAGCTCCGCGGCAGGCGACGAGGAAGTCTCGGTAGGCGGTCACAAGTTTCGGGTTGTCTGCGATGACGAAGATGTTGATGGATGCGAATTGGATTGAGTGGGGGATGCGTTCGGGGACGTCAGCGATGGATTGTGGGCGTGGCATGTCAGGCTCCTGCGTTGTCTTGGGCGGTTGTTGTGAGGCGGGCGTAGGCGAATCGCAGTTCGGCGGGGTTGGGGTGGAGTGGTGGGGTTGGTGTGGCTGCGCAGGGCGCGCAGAGGGCTACGACGG
>NZ_JBYCLA010000132.1:0-8102 GCF_057473665.1 Mycobacterium sp. TH-M25 | reverse complement strand
AAAGGTTAGCGGCCGAGAAATGAGTCTCACCGAAACCGCCACCGCCGGTCCGCTTCTGCTCGCTCTGACGGTGTCGGTGCTGGCCGGAATGGTGTCGTTCGCCTCGCCCTGTGTGGTTCCGCTGGTGCCGGGTTATCTGTCGTATCTGGCCGCGGTGGTCGGTGTCGACGAGGCGGAGAACGCTCCGCCGCATGCGCGGTGGCGGGTGGCCGGTTCGGCGGCGTTGTTCGTCGCCGGGTTCACCGTGGTGTTTCTGCTCGGCACGGTCGCCGTCTTGGGCATGACCACCACACTGATCGCCAATCAGGTTGTGCTGCAACGGGTTGGCGGCATAATCACCATCGTGATGGGCCTGGTGTTCGTGGGATATGTTCCGGCGCTGCAACGCCAGTTGCGGTTCGCGCCGCGGCAGTTGTCCACGCTGGCCGGCGCGCCACTGCTGGGCGCGGTGTTCGCACTGGGCTGGACACCGTGCCTGGGTCCGACGCTGGCCGGCGTGGTCACCGTCGCGTCGGCGACCGATGGCGCCAGCGTGGCCCGCGGCGTCGTGCTGGTGATCGCCTATTGCCTGGGCCTGGGAATCCCGTTCGTGTTGTTGGCTTTCGGCTCGGCCTCGGCGGTCGCGGGGCTCGGCTGGTTGCGCCGACACACCAGGGCGCTGCAGATCTTCGGCGGCGTGCTGTTGATCGCTGTGGGCATCGCCCTGGTCAGCGGCGGTTGGAATGAGTTCATCTCCTGGCTACGCGACGGGCTCGTCTCGGATGTGAGGCTGCCGATTTGAACCGGGCGATCGCCTACGCCCGCAACACCTGGCGGGCCTTGACGTCGATGGGCACCGCGCTGGTGCTGCTGTTCCTGCTGGCGCTGGGCGCGATGCCCGGCGCGCTGCTGCCACAGCGCAGCCTCAACGCCGGCAAGGTCGACGACTACCTGGCCGCCCACCCGAAGCTCGGTCCGCTGCTGGACAAGCTGCAGGCATTCAACGTCTTTGGCAGCTTCTGGTTCACCGCGATCTACACCCTGCTGTTCATCTCGCTGCTGGGCTGTCTCACCCCGCGGATGATCGAGCACGCCCGCAGCATGCGGGCGGCCCCGGTGCCCGCACCCCGGAATCTGACCCGGCTGCCCAAACATGCCGTCGCCGTCATCGCCGGTGAGGCCGACGACGTGGCGACCACGATGACGCAACGATTGCGGGGTTGGCGCACCGTCGTCCGCCGCGGCGAAGATATCGAAATCTCGGCCGAGAAAGGCTATTTGCGCGAATTCGGCAACTTGGTCTTCCATTTCTCGCTGCTGAGTCTGCTCGTCGCTGTCGCCGCCGGCAAGCTGTTCGGCTACGAAGGCAATGTCGTCGTGATCGCCGACGGCGGCCCGGGGTTCTGCTCGGCATCGCCGGCGGCGTTCGACTCGTTTCGGGCCGGCAACACCGTCGACGGCACCTCTTTGCATCCAATCTGCTTGCGCGTCAACGACTTCAAAGCCAAGTACCTACCGTCCGGGCAGGCCACGTCGTTCGCCGCCGACATCGACTATCAGTCGGGCCGTGACCTGAGCGGCGGAAGCTGGCGGCCCTACCGGCTCGAGGTCAACCACCCGCTGCGGGTCGCCGGCGACCGGGTCTACCTGCAGGGCCACGGCTATGCGCCGACATTCAGCGTCATCTTCCCCGACGGCCAGGTCCGCACCTCGACCGTGCAGTGGCGACCCGACAACCCACGGACGCTGCTGTCCTCCGGCGTCGCGCGCATCGACCCGCCTGCCGGTACCTATCCCAACGCCGCCGCGCGCCGTCAACATCAGATCGCGATCACCGGGTTGCTGGCACCGACCGAGCAACTCGAAGGCACGCTGCTCTCGTCGAGCTTCCCCGCGCTCATCGCGCCCGCGGTCGCCATCGACATCTACTCCGGCGACACCGGCCTGGACAGCGGCCGGCCGCAATCGCTGTACAACCTCGATCCACGCCTCGTCGACCAGCACCGGATCACCCGGGTCAAGCGGGTCAACTTGCGTGCCGGTCAGCAGGTGCGCATCGACCAGGGCCCCGCGGCGGGCACGGTGGTGCGCTTCGACGGCGCGGTGCCGTTCGTCAACCTGCAGGTCTCCTACGACCCAGGCCAGGTCTGGGTGCTGGTGTCGGCGATGGCGATGATGGCCGGGCTCGTGGTGTCATTGCTGGTGCGCCGGCGAAGGGTCTGGGTTCGGCTGCAGACGACGACGCCGGGTACGGTGAATGTCCAGGTAGGCGGTTTGGCGCGAACCGACAACGCCGGTTGGGGTGACGAATTCGAGCGGCTTGTCGAGCGCCTCCAGGCCGGGCTGGCAGCGCCGACGACGATGACACCGGCGTAGCCGGAATGGAGGACTGGCGCCCATGAATACGACCCATATCCACCTCGGACTGGCGCGTAACTCCGACTGGGCGTTCACCTCGGCGGTGGTCATCATGGTTGTCGCGCTGCTGCTGCTGGCGGTCGAGCTCGCCTACACCCGCAGCCGGCACTCCGACCGTGAAATGGTCGGAGTGGGCGGGGATACAGCCCGACTCGCCCCCGCAAGCGGGGGGACCCCCGCCCCGGACCATCGCGACCCGCATCGTCGTCGGGCGGACAGTGCCACCCCTGGCGTGGTGACCGCGCCCCCGCGCCGCCCGGTCGACGAACGAGTCGGGCGGGCCGGCCTGTTCTTGGTATACGCCGGAATCGGGCTGCTGTTCGGCTGCATCGTGCTGCGCGGATTGGCCACCCAGCGGGTGCCGTGGGGCAACATGTACGAGTTCATCAACCTGACTTGCTTCTGCGGTCTGGTTGCCGGCGCGATCGTGTTGCGGCGTCCGCAATACCGTCCGCTGTGGGTGTTCCTGCTGCTCCCGGTGCTGATCTTGCTGACCGTGTCCGGACGCTGGCTCTACACCAACGCCGCCCCGGTGATGCCCGCGCTGCAGTCGTACTGGCTGCCGATTCACGTGTCGGTGGTCAGCCTCGGTTCGGGTGTGTTCATGGTCGCCGGGGTGGCCAGCATCCTGTTCTTGCTGCGCACCTCCGGGCTGGGTGAGCCAGCCGCGCGGGGCAAGTTTGCCCAGCTCGTGCAGCGTCTTCCCGATGCCCGCACGCTGGATCGCATCGCCTATCGGACCACGATCTTCGGGTTCCCGGTCTTCGGCTTCGGAGTGATTTTCGGGGCGATCTGGGCCGAGGAGGCCTGGGGCCGGTACTGGGGCTGGGATCCCAAAGAAACTGTGGCATTCATCGCGTGGGTGGTCTACGCCGCGTACTTGCACGCCCGGTCGACGGCGGGCTGGCGGGACCGCAAAGCGGCCTGGATCAACGTGATCGGCTTCGTGGCGATGGTGTTCAACCTGTTCTTCGTAAACCTGGTCACCGTCGGTCTGCACTCCTACGCCGGGGTCGGATAAGCGCAGTTCAGCGGGTTCTAAGGGCGCTGAGCTATGTTCGAGCACTAGCATTGTTCGACAACTAGCGACCCGAGTGTTGCAACGAGGGGATATTTCACGTGTCTGACCATCCGACGCACGACGCGAACGCAGACCGCGGAGACAATCCGACTACTGCGCTGCCGCCGCAATCGCCACCGCCACCGGCCGCCCAGCCGGCGACCCGGGCGTTCGCCGGATTCCGCACCGAGCGTCGGTTCGCCGAGGGCGCGACCCAGCACGCGCCGCTTCCGGAAACCCGCGCCGAGCCGCGCGCCTGGGCCGAGACGCCGTACCAGGGCATGCCCCGGGTCGTGGAATCTTCGAATGCCCCGCGCCGCGTCTACGGCAACTATGGTGGCCCGCCCGCCGGGTCACCCGGCCAGGTGGCAGCCTCGGGGTCGAACCTCGCGCCGACGCGGTACCCGGAGCTGTCTACCAGCACTCTGCTGCGCCAGGTCAAGCCGGCGCCCACTGAGGGCTGGCGCCGTTTGCTCTACACGCTGTCCGGGCAACTCATCAACGTCGGCGAGAGCCCACGCACGATGCGCTACAACGAGCTCACCGTTCAGGTGAACAGGCCGCTGCGGGGCTGCTACCGGATCGCGATGCTGTCGCTGAAGGGCGGCGTCGGCAAAACCACCATCACCGCCACGCTGGGCGCGACGTTCGCCTCGATCCGCGGCGACCGGGTGATCGCCGTCGACGCCAATCCCGATCGGGGCACGCTGAACCAGAAAGTGCCGCTGGAAACCCCGGCCACCGTGCGTCACCTGCTGCGCGACGCCGAGGGTATCGAGCGCTACAGCGACGTCCGCAGTTACACCTCGCAGGGCCGCAGCAGGCTCGAAGTGCTGGCCTCGGACAGTGATCCGGCAATGTCGGAGGCGTTCAGCGCCGACGACTACGCCAAGACGTTGGAGATCCTCGAACGGTTCTACGGGCTGGTGCTCACCGACTGTGGCACCGGGCTTTTGCACTCGGCGATGACGGCGGTGTTGGAAAAGGCCGACGCGCTCGTTGTGGTCAGCTCGGGCTCGATCGACGGGGCCCGCAGCGCCTCGGCCACCTTGGACTGGCTCGACGCGCACGGACACGAAGACCTGGTCAGCAACTCGATCGCGGTGATCAACGCGGTACGGCCGCGGTCAGGCAAGGTCGACATGCAGAAAGTGGTGGACCACTTCTCCAGGCGCTGTCGCGCAGTGCGATTGGTGCCGTTCGACCCGCACCTCGAAGAAGGCGCCGAGATCGACCTGGACTTGCTGAAGCGAGACACCCGCGAAGCGCTCATCGAGCTGGCGGCCGTGGTGGCCGACGGCTTTCCGAGCGATCAGCGCCGATCCAACGAGCACTTCATTTAGCTTTAGCTCGGGCACACCGGGCTCGCGCATCAACGCGGGTTGCTGTCACCGTGGCCCAAGCGCCACAAGAAATCCGGATCGTCATCGGGTCCGATGACGCGGCTCTTCGGTCGGTTGAGCTGAGCGCGAGCCGCGCGCACGCCGAGGTAGACCAACGATCCGATAACGAAGACCAGGAGCAGGTAGAGCACTGAACACCTCCTTGGTCTGAATATACGCGGCGACCTAGGCTCGCAGTGTGTCAAACGGAGAGAGCTCGGCCGGCCGCGCGTTCGCCGGCGTGCTGCTATATGTCATTGCACGGCTGGTTCTGGTGGCCGCACTCACCGGGGTGATCTTCGGAATCGGCCGCGCGCTCGGGGTGCACGAGTTTCCGGTCGTCGTCGCGCTGCTGTTCGGGTTGGTCATTGCCATGCCGCTGGGTATGTGGTTGTTCGCCCCGCTGCGCCGACGGGCCACCGCCGGCCTCGAAGAAGCCAGCGCGCGCCGCCGTCAGGACCGCGAACAGCTGCGCGCCCGGCTGCGCGGCGAGGAGCCGCCCGCCGACGACGGCTCGGAGGCCTCTGACGCGCCGGGCTGACACCACGCTGAGCGCTCACCGAGTGTGTAGGAAACGCGGGTGAATGCCCCTGGTATCCCTCCAAAAGCTGCACAGTCGGCGGTCGGCGGCCCCAGTCTGCTCAGCCCGTCAGCGTCAACGCCGCCGCCATCGCGATCGACCAGACCAGCATCGTCAGGCCAGTGTCGCGCAGTACCGGGATCAATGCCGGCCCGATCTGGCCGGTGCGCACCGGCTGTGCGGCCCGCACCGCCAACGGGGCAGCGAGCAGGCCCAGCGCACACCACGGCGTCGCCATGGTCAGCGCGAGGGTCGCGACTGCGGCGACGGCCAGCAGCAACTGGTAGAAGAAGCGGGTTCCCTTGTCGCCCAATCGAACGGCCAGCGTGATCTTGCCAGACTCGGCGTCGGTCGGGATGTCCCGTAAGTTGTTGGCTACCAACACCGCCGATGACAGAGCGCCGGTCGCCACGGCCAGCACCACCCCGACCCAGTCGATCCGCGACGCCTGGGTGTACTGGGTGCCGAGCACCGCGACCAGGCCGAAGAACAGGAACACCGCGACCTCGCCGAAGCCTGCGTAACCATAGGGCCGCGAGCCGCCGGTGTAGAGCCATGCCCCGGCGATGCACAGCGCTCCGACCGCAATCAGCCAGGGCGCGCTGGTCAGTGCGAGCGCCAACCCGGCCACCGCCGCGACCGCCAAGTTGGCCAGGGCCACCGCGAGCACCGACCGCGGTGCGGCCAACCGCGAGCCGACCAACCGCAGGGGCCCGGCCCGGTTGTCATCGGTGCCGCGGATGCCGTCGGAGTAGTCGTTGGCGAAGTTGACCCCGATGATCAGGGCCACCGCGACGGCCAGCGCCAGCAAGGCCTTCCACCAGACGGCGGCGTGCACCCAGGTGGCGGCGCCGGTACCGGCCAGCACGGGGGCGATGGCATTGGGGAGGGTGCGTGGTCGCGCACCGGCGATCCACTGCGCAAGACTGGCCACCTCCCGATCGTTGCATGCCGGTCGGCGACAATGACCAGATGCTCGGAGTGATCGGCGGCAGCGGCTTCTACAGCTTTTTCGACTCGGCTGCCCGCAGCGTCAGCCTGGACACGCCATTCGGCGAGCCGAGCGGTCCCGTCACCGTCGGATCGATCGGTGAACACGAGGTGGCCTTCCTGCCCCGGCACGGCGTCGACCACCGCTATCCCCCGCACCAGGTGCCTTACCGGGCCAACCTGTGGGCTTTGCGTGCACTCGGTGTCCGGCGGATCTTCGCGCCGTGCGCGGTCGGCAGCCTGACCACCAATCATGAACCGGGCGCGGTCGTGGTTCCCGATCAGCTGGTCGACCGCACCCGTCGGCGTGCCGACACCTACTTCGACACCGGCGCGGCGCATGCGGCCTTCGCCGATCCTTACTGCCCGACGCTGCGATCGGCGGCCGCCGGGCTGCCGGAAGTCGTAGACGGCGGCACCATGGTGGTCGTCGAGGGGCCCCGGTTTTCCACCCGAGCGGAAAGTCAGTGGTTTGCCGCCGCGGGCTTCACCCTGATCAACATGACCGGCTATCCCGAGGCGGTACTAGCCCGGGAGCTCGAAATCTGCTACGCGGCAATCGCTTTGGTGACAGATTTGGATGCCGGTATCGAGACGGGTGCTGGGGTAAGGGTCGGCGACGTGATCGGGGAATTCGCCAAGAACATCGAGCCGTTCAAAAGGCTGGTCCGCGAAGCGGTCGGCCGGGTCGGCGCCGAGCACACCTGCACCGAGTGCTTGTCGCACACCGGGATGTCGCTGCCGTTCGACAACGCGTGAGAACTCAGCCGGCTTTTGCCGTCGCTGTGCCGCTGTCGTCGGATTTGGGCTCCCGCGGCGGCCTGCCCCGTCGCAGCGTGTCGATCAACTCGCGGTAGGGGCCGACCAGATACACGGTGTCGTCGGCGTGCAGCCGGGCGTCGCGGCGCGGGTGCAGCTTGAGCAGCCCGTTGGACGTCACTATCGCGATGACCCGGGCCAGGTTGGACAGCTCGTACATCCGCAGTCCGTCCAGCTCGCTGCCGGCGGCCACCTGCATTCCGCCGACCACGAACGAACTCTGGCCCACCGAGAACGTGCCCAGCACCTGCAGTCCGATCGCCGCGCCGATGAAGTAGGGCACCGCCAGCTCGACGGTGGAGCGGACGTTCTCGAAGCCGAACCGCTGCGCCACCGCCAAACCCAGCGTGCGATCGTAGACCCGCAGCACCAGCGGAATGTCGGTCCAGTATTCCCGAGTCGCGGTCTTCTTGCCGAGCATCTCGGCCAGCACGATGCCGGTCTCGATGTTGACGATGTCGGTGCGGGTCAGCACCGCCACCGCCCGGGCGCGGTCGACCCGGGCGGCCTGCAGTGTCTGGCGCAGGGTGGCGTCACCGAAGATCACCGGCACGTCGAGATCGCGCACCGCGGTCAGGAACCGGTTATCTTCGTCGCGCTCGATGACCGCGACGTCGTGTCCTGTGTTGGTCAGGTCCTGGACCACCCGCATGCCGAGCCCGCTGAGCCCGACTACCACGACGTGGTTGCGCAGGTGGCGGACCCGTGGCCGCGCCGACGCGAAAACGAAACGGCGTGAGAGCAGGACATCGGCCACAAAGGAGACCAGGAGCGCGGTGGTGGTGACACCGCTGAACATCAACATCGTGGAAAAGGTGCGCAGCCAGGTGGGCTGGTTGACGAAGCTGAAGTCGCCGTAGCCGGTGGTGGTCAT
>NZ_JBYCLA010000131.1:0-7890 GCF_057473665.1 Mycobacterium sp. TH-M25 | reverse complement strand
GATGTAGAGCCGCCCCACTGCTCGGGCGCCTTCGCCGAGATCGCTAGGAAGAACTCACGCGCCTGGCAGGAGATCGCGGAGAAGTTCGAACCCAACTCGCACTGAAATAGCGTGCAGGGCGCATCAGTGTGCCGCGCCGACGGCCAGGAAAGCGCAGCCGATGACGGCCAGTGTGATCGCGACATCGCGTCGGCGGCGCGATCGAATCCATGCGTGCAGCGCGACTACCGTCCGGGCGGTTCGGGTGGGCGCCATCAGATAGGCCAGCAGCGGAATTTCCACCAGCGCGAATGCCACCACGTTGAACACCACCAAGACCGCGACCTGTGTCGGCGCGGCGGCCCCCGAGGCCAGAATCATCGCCAGCGCGGCCAGGTAATCCACTGACGGCAAAGCGATGCTGAGGCCCGCGATCGCGGCCACCGACAACGAGTCGCCGTTCAACAGTCTGGTGGCCGGCTGAGTCAGTTTCGCGCGATGCCGACCGAGTCGCCCGACCACGTCGAAGCCGACGACCGCGGCGACGCACAACACCAGCAGGCCGATCACGACCTGCACTCGGGGCACCGTGACCAAGGACGTCCCGAGCAGGATGCGCCGCAATACGAACAGGACGGTCAGGCCCACGGTCATTCCCATGGCGAATCCGCCACACAAAAACGCGAACAGCTGAAGCGCGGGCCTCGGCCTGTTCAGCATGAGCACCGTCATACCGATGCGAAAGGGTTCGACACTGACGGCAAGCGCCATTATCAGGACAGTTGCCAGCATGAGGTGATTCTGGTGTCGCGCCCCCGCTCGGGCTAGACGTCCAGCCGCGCGAACTGGCCCTGTCGGTATTGCTCGACGCAGGTCGCGCGGCGGATCTTGCCGCTCGTGGTGGTGGGAATGGAGCCGGCCGGAACCAGGACGACGTCACCGACATTCAGCCCGTGCGCGTTGGAGATCGCCGCTGTCACGCCGCTTCTGACCTCGCTGAGCCGGTGGCATAGATCCTCGGCGGCCTCGCCGCGCTTCTTCTTCACCTCGATGACGGTGACCAGTTGCTCGGTGCTGTCTATCGGGACCGAGATCGCCGCGACGCGGCTCTGGGAGACCTGCTGAACCGTCGCCTCGATGTCCTCGGGGTAGTGGTTCCGCCCGCGGATGATCAGCAGGTCTTTGATCCGGCCGACGATGAACAACTCGCCGCCGGAGATGAACCCCAGGTCGCCGGTACGCAGCCACGGGCCGTCGGGGGTGCCGGGCGAGGGGTCGCTGAGGATGGCGCCGAAACAGGTCTGCTCTTCCGGCGGCTTACTCCAGTAGCCTTCGGCGACATTCTCGCCGTGCACCCAGATTTCGCCGACCAGGTCTGGCGGGCACTCGCGGTGCGTCTCGCTGTCGACAATGCGCAGCTTCGGTGACTGCGGCACCCGGTAGCTGACCAGCGCGGAGCCGCGACCCGGCGCGCAGCGCTCGACGCGGCCCGCGCCGAGCTGGTCGACGTCGAAGTGCGTGGCCGGGTTGTCCTCATGCCAGGTGCCCGTGGTGACGAAGACGGTGGCCTCCGCCAGACCGTAGGACGGCCGCATCATGTGGTCTTTGAAGTTGAAGTGCGAGAACCGGTCCACGAAGCGCTGCAGGGTGGCCGGCTCGACTCGCTCGGCGCCGCTGATGATGCCCAGCACGCCACCGAGATCGAGTCCGGCCAGGTCGGCGTCGGTGGTCTTGCGGGCCGCCAGGTCGAAAGCGAAGTTGGGTGCCGACGACCACGCGTGGGGATTCTCGGCCAAGGCGCGCACCCACCGGGCCGGGCGCTCCAGGAAGCCGACCGGGCTGGTCAGCTGCGCGTGATAGCCGCCCAGGATCGGGGCGCAGACCCCGAGCACCAGACCCATGTCGTGGTAGAACGGCAGCCACGACACCAAAGTGGTATCCGATGGAACTTTGGAGCCCGCAAAAAAGCTGCCCATCAGCTGCTCGAAATTCACCGTCAGATTGCGGTGCGACATCATCACGCCGGTCGGGGTTCGCGTGGAACCCGAGCTGTACTGGAGATAGGCGATAGTCGGCGCATCGCCGGTTGAAAGGCTGGGCCCGCCTTCGGCTTCCAGACTCAGCGAATCGATCTCGACGATCTTCGGCGCGGTGTCCATCGGGGATTGGTCGACGTAATCGCCGACGTCCTCCGCCGCCGCGGATGTCGTGAGGACAACCGACGGCGCGGTGTCGCCGAACACCGCAGCGACCCGGTCATAGCTCGAGCCGCGATGAGGCAGGGGCAACGGCACCGCGATCAGCCCGGCCTGCATGGCCCCCAGGAAAGCCCGGATGTAATCCAGACCCTGCGGGGCCAGGATGACCGCGCGATCGCCGACCGATCCGTGGGCGCGGATTTCACGGGCCACCGCCAGCGTCTGACGAGACAGTTGTGACCAGGTCAGGGTCTCCGAGACGCCGGCATAGTCCTGCTCGTAATCGGTGAAGGTGAAAGCGGGCTCGTCGGGCCGCAGACTGGCACGCCCGTGGAGCATGGAGAGGATCGTCGATTGAGACATGTGTTGTCCGTACTGATCGTCGAAGTAAGGGCTCGGACTCAGTGTCAGCTGGACGCTTCGCCCGCACCGTGGGACAGCACGGACATGGCGCCACTGAGAATCTGCGACAACGGGTCGGCACCGCCGCCGAACGTCGCCTGGTTCGCCGGCGCCGTGACCTCCGCCGGGTCGAAGCCGATTGTCGGATCCACCTGAATCGGCGCCGTCGCCGGATTGTCGTTACGAATGTAGCCCGCATTGACCCGCGGGATGAGGATCGCGTCGAGCTTGTTGAGCGTGACCTCCGGGATGCCGAGGTATTTGAGCGGCATGACCAGCGGGAGGTGCTTCTCGGGAACCATGATCGTGGTGTCTTTAGCACCCCGCGAGTTGACGGAGGTCCGGATGTTCTGCGGTGGCACCATGCTCGCGTTGGTGAACGCCACCGCGGTGTGCCCCGTGGCCAGGCCCATCAGCGTATTGGCGAAGGCGAACATGTTGTCCGGCCGGTCGGGGAAGTCCGCGATCGAGTCGTAGGCGGCCACGAAGCGGTCGGTGTCGTACTGGCTCTCGTAGTGCGCAGGCATGGTGTAGTCCAATGCCGGGACGACGCTGCCGACCGGGAAGGTGGCGGTCAGGAAGCTCTGCCCGAAGGCGTGCTGCCCGATCGGGTCGCCGAAGGTGGCGAAATTCAGCGTGTTCGGCGGGGGAGCGTCGGCGGCGGTGGCCAGCCGTTGCTGCTCACCGTCGACCACGAACCCGCCCTCGGACAGGCCGATCGCGGTACCCGGCCGACCGGTGCTGCGGATCGCCGCGTCGAGGTTGTCGACGCCGACGTCGACCGATTGGCCGACACTGGGGCCGTCCAGACCCAGTCCCGGGAATTGCTGGTCGACCTTGTCGATGTCGGGGCGTAGACCCGGGAAGAGGCGCGCCAACACGTGGCCCTGCACCTGCCCCGCCGGGTAGCGGACGATCTGTCGCTGCTGGCCGGGGAACCACTGCGCGCCTTCCATCTTGATGTACTGGTCGTAGGGAATTCCCAGTACGTGGGCGCCACCCAGCGCGTAGGCGGTCTGATCGCCCGGGGCTCCGGGGGTCGGCGGTCCACCGATCGGTGTGTCGTCGGCCGCTGCGGTCCCACCGCCGAAACATCCTGTGGCGCCAACGACTACCAGCGCTGCTACTCCTGCGAGTAGTTTCTTCATCCCTACTCCTGACCCGTCGGGTTCGTCTCGTAGTTTCACATACACGGGGGTTGCTCGCTAACTGGGTTGGGACTGTGCGCGGGCGGCTGTCGACCTCGACGACGGCCACCAGTTCGCCCGTCCGACCAGCGCCGCGATGGCGGGCACGGTGACGGTCCGGACCAGGAACGTGTCGAGCAGAATCCCCACTCCGATGACGAAACCGCCCTGAACGACGGTGCCGATGCTGGAGAACAACAGGCCGGCCATCGAGGCGGCGAAGATCAGGCCGGCCGCGGTGATCACGCCGCCCGTCGAGCTCAGGGTGCGGATGATGCCGTAGCGCGCGCTGTGCGGAGACTCGTCACGCATCCGCGAGACCAACAGCATGTTGTAGTCGGCTCCCACCGCAACCAGCACCACGAACGCCAACGGCGGCACGCTCCAGTGCAGTTGCTCGCCGAGGATGAATTGGAAGAACACCGTACCGATCCCAACCGCCGACAAGTAGGAGATGACGACGGACGCGACCAGGTACAGCGGCGCGACGATCGCCCGCAACAGCACGATCAGCGTCAGCAACACGACCAGCAGGGTCGTCGCGATAATGAAGCGGATGTCGTGCCGGTAGTAGTCGCGAGTGTCCTTCAGGCCGACGGTGTAGCCCGCCATCGAGATCTTGGCATCGGACAACGCGGTGTTGGGTTGGGCGCCCTTCGCGGTCGCCAGGATCGCGCTGACCTGGTCCATCGCCTCGGTGCTGAACGGGTTGAGCTTGGTCTGGACCAGGTACCGCACCGAATGGCCGTCGGGGGAGATGAAGACCTTGGCCGCGTTCTGGAATTCCGGCAAGTGCAGCAGCTGCGACGGAATGTTGAATCCGGCCATCGCCGGATGGGCGGCGTCTTTCTTCAGCGACAGCAGAAACGTCGCCGACTCGCTGAGCCCGGCGCCCAACTGCTTGACCTGGTCGACGAGGAGGTTGACCGCGTCGGCAATCTGGCGGCTGCCCCCGGCGAACTGTCCGGCGCCCCCTTGCAGCTGGTCCAGGTTCGCCTGCAGGCCACCGGGCTGGTCCACGCCCAGTGCTTTCAGCACGCCGGTGAGCTTGGTGATCGCGGCCCGCATTTTGTCGGTTGAGGCCTTGAGTTGCTTTTTGTCCGGGTAGTCGGCCATCTGCCGGGCCAGGTCGTTGATCGCGTCGAGGTCTTGCTGGTTGCGGCCGCCGAGCAGCTGCTCGAACACACCGCGGGCGTCGGCGCAGGACTCGTTGAGGTCGCAAACCGGGTTGCCCTGCAGGGCGGTCAGCACCGGGCCGATCCACTCGACCAGGTTTTTCGCCCCGGTGTAGTTCCAGCCCATATCATTGCTGATCGCGTTCACGTGGTCGACGAGCTGGGCCGCGAGGTCGACCTCGTGGACCAGCGTCTCGCCGCTGTACTGGTCCTTGGTCGAAGTGAAGGTGTTCTCGAGCTGCTGGACGCTGGCGGCGAGTTCGCCGATCTGGCCTTGCACCTGTTCGAGCTTGTCGGCCAGCGTGACGGACCCCTCGGACAGTTGGTTGAGGTCGCTGGTGTGATCGTTGATCAGGGTCGATCCACTGGCCAGGAAGGAGCCGATGGCGCCCGCCTGATAGGTGGCCCGGAACTGCTCCGGCACGTTTCCGGTGGGCCGGGTGATACCGCTGATCGCGGCGATGTTCGGCAGCTGGCTGACCCGGTCGGCCAGCTGCTCCAGATCGGCCAGTGCCTGCGGATCACGCAGGTCACGCGGTGACTGGATGAAGATGTACTCCGGAATCGACTGGTTCACCGGGAAGTGACGATCCAGCGCCGCATACCCGATCGAACTCGCGGCGGACGCGCTGAGCGCTTTGCGGTCGTCGTAGTTGTAGCGGACCAGGCCCGCGCAGCTGGCCAGCAGGGCCAACACGATCAGGCTGGCGACCAGGTGGGTCCGCGGCCGGCGCACGATGCGGATGCCGGACCGGCGCCAGACCCGCGCGGTCAGCTCGCCCCGCGGCCTGACCCAGCCGCGGGGACCGGCCAGTGCCACGATGGCCGGCAGGAGCGTCACCGCGGCCAGGAACGCGATGGCGACACCGATCGCCGAGGCGATACCGACGGTCTGAAAGACGCCCATGCGGGCGAAGCTGATGACCAAGAACGTGATCCCGACGGTGCTGGCGGATGCGGTGATCACCTTGCCGATCGAGACCAGCGCCTTCGTCAGCGCCGTTTGGTGATCCTCACCCAACCGCAGATAGTCGTGATATCGACTGATCAGGAAGACGGCATAGTCCGTTCCGGCGCCGGCCATGATCGCGCTGAGGAAGACGATCGACTGATTCGAGACGCCGGCGCCGGTCAAAAACGAATAGGCAGCCACCGCCGCCTGGGCGATCACCAGCGACAACGCGATGGTGATCAGCGGCAACATCATGGTGATCACGCTGCGATAGACGACCAGCAGCACGATCAGCACCAGTACGCCGATGGCCAGTTCGATCGGCATCCGGTCCTGCCGGCCGGCGACGGTGAGGTCGGCGACGGTGCCGGCGGGCCCGGTGAGATTGGCTTTCAGCGAGGTTCCGGCGACGGCGTGGTCGACGACGCCGGTGATCTGCTGGAACGCCTGGTAGGACTTGGGCGTGCCCAGTTCCCCGGCCACGCCGACCGGCAGCACCCAGGCCTTGTTGTCCTTGCTGGTGACGATCGACTTCAGTGGCGGCGTGCTGATGAAGTCCTGCAGCATGACCACGTTCTTGGTGTCTTTTCCCAGCGTGTCGACCAGGTTGCGGTAGGTGGTCTCGTCGGCGGGGCTCAATCCCTTGTCGTCGGTCAAGACGACCAGCAGCAGGTCTTCAGAACCCGCATCGTGGAACGCCTCGGTCATTTTGCGCGCGGTGACGTTCGACGGCGCATCGCTGGGCAGGATCGCCAGCGGGTGCTGTTCGGACATCTGGTTCAGCGACGGGAACGACAGCGGCAGTGCCACCGCGACCGCGATCCATACCCCGATCACCACCCAGGGCCATCGCACCACGAAGTCAGCTAGCCGTCGCATACAGGTCTTTCCCCCCAGTCGGCACGGCCATCCGCGATCGAAACGCCCACGTCAGGCGACGCGTCCCCAGTGTCCGCTGTCGGCGACGCGCGTGCACACGAACCTCATCGCCTCCATGTAGCGGGTCGCCGACTTCAGGGCGATCGGGTTGTCGGGATGCATGATCGCCATCACCGTGCCCTCTTTGTACCGGAAGATATAAATAGTCAGCTGGTAGGAGAATCGCCCATCCGGGTAGATCCCGATGTTGTCCGCCAAACCCAGGTCACCCGCCGCGAGGATAGCGTTCAGCGGAGCGGCCCCGCCGTGTAGGAAGTTCGACACCGGAAAGTTCGGTTGTGGCCACTTCAACCAGGGCGCCAACTCCAGCACGCGGTAATACGGCACCCGGGCCATGTCCAGACCCGAGTCGAAGGATGTCTGTGCCGCGTAGGCCGCCTCGTTGAACGACGTCGCCGCGATCGGGACGGTGATCGGGATCAGGCCGGTGAACCAGCCCTGGGTCATGAAGTTGTCGGCGCCGGTGCGCGAATCCCGCGGCGTCAGCCCGTAGTAGGTGAGGGCGCCGGTGAATTCGTGCTCCACCAGGGCCAGACACGCGTAGATGCCACCGACGAAGCGCGCGCCGGCCGTCTGACACGCCGCTTCGAACCGCTCCGCCTGCGCTGGGTCCATCAGCAGTTCGGAAGACATTTCGCTGCTGAGTGTCCGCTCCGGATCCCCCAGCGGGAGGGGGAACCCGGGGAAGCCGCCGTCGTTGTTCTCGGCGAAGTCGATCCACGCCTGCACGCCCGGCGAATCCAGCGTCAACTGCGCGGTGGCTTCGCGCTCGCGCACGCAGAAGTCGTCGAAACTGCCGGCGTCGGGAAGCTCCAGTGCCTCACCCCCGCTGCTGAGCGCGGCATACATACCGTTGGCTTCCATCATCGTGGTGCCGATCAGCGTCGCATCCCCGTGCACATGGTCCATCGCGACGAAGAACGTGAACTGGCCCTCGCGTTGCACGATCCCGAAGGTGAAGCAGCCCCACTCGAACGGGCTGGGGATCGCGGTGGTGTGCTCGCGGATCTCGTCAACCGTCAGGTGGCCCTGGTTGACCGGCTCGAATTCGATGTCGG
>NZ_JBYCLA010000130.1:0-4996 GCF_057473665.1 Mycobacterium sp. TH-M25 | reverse complement strand
CTCGGACATCTATCTCGCGTCGGGCGCGCACCGGCCCACCCCGACGATCACCGCCAGACTCAACTTCCAGTTGGCGTTCGGAATGCGTGTCGGTCAGCGTCTGGCCGAGGCCCGCGATCAGACCCGGCGGGCGGCGACCAAAGACCGTGATCGCCCGCCTGGTACAGCTATCGCGTTGCGAGACAAGGAGATTGAGCTTCGTGACTACTACCGCAGCGCGTCGAAGGCGCGCGGCACCTGGCAAGCCGCCAGAGCGTCGGCAGGCTATTCGTCGGCGGCGCGGCGCGCGGGCGATCGGGCCGGCCGACAGGCCCGGCTCGGCAACAGTCCTGAGCTGCCCGGCGCGCGGCCCGCGCTGCGCCGGTGACGTTGCCGGATTCAGTGCGAGACTCGCAGCGTGCCAAGGTTTATGCGGCTGAAGAATTCATCCGAACGTTGTTCGACCGTGCCGCCGAACATGGATCACCCGCGGTGGAGTTCTTTGGCGCCCAGTTGACCCTGCCACCGGAAGCACGGTTCGGTTCGGTTGCGTCAGTCCAGCGTTACGTTGACGATGTGCTTGCTTTACCGGCGGTGCGGCAATACTGGCCGAAAACGTTGCCGCTCACGGTGCGGCCGCGGCGGGCGGCCACCGCGGCGCACTACGAAAACTTTGACGGTGCAGGCGTTATCGCGGTTCCCGACGGTAACATCGCCGACAGGGCGATCCGCGAGCTGCAGGTTCTCCACGAAGTAGCGCACCACCTATGTCAGGCCCAACCGCCACATGGTCCGGAGTTTGTCGCCACCATATGCGCACTGACCGAGCTGGTGATGGGGCCAGAGCTTGGGCACGTGTGCCGCGTTGTATACGCCAAAGAGGGTGTGCGGTGGGCGAACTAGATCCCGACGTGCGGGCGCGCGAGGTCGAGACCCAGATGACCGACGACGAGCGATTCTCGCTGTTGGTCGGGGTGATGGGGGCCGGGGAACTGTGGCCGCTGCGGGATGAGCGCATCCCGCCGGGCATTCCGATGAGCGCTGGCTACGTGCCCGGGATCTCTCGGCTCGGTGTTCCGGCGCTGCTGATGAGCGATGCCGGACTGGGCGTCACCAATCCCGGCTATCGCCCCGGTGACACCGCTACCGCGCTGCCGGCCGGGCTGGCGCTGGCCGCCAGCTTTGACCCCACACTGGCCCGTGCCGCGGGTGACGCGATTGGCCGGGAGGCACGCAGCCGTGGGTTCAACGTGCAACTCGCGGGCGCGATCAACCTCGTGCGCGACCCGCGTAACGGTCGCAACTTCGAATACCTTTCCGAAGACCCGCTTTTGAGCGCCGCCATTGCCGCGGAGTCGATCAACGGTATACAGCAGCAGGGGGTTATCTCGACCGTCAAGCACTACTCGTTGAACTGCAACGAGACCAATCGACATTGGCTGGACGCGGTGATCGATCCCGACGCACACCGCGAATCTGACTTGTTGGCCTTCGAGATTGCCATCGAACGGTCGCAGCCCGGCGCAGTGATGACGGCGTACAACAAGGTCAACGGCGACTACGCCGCCAGCAACCAGGTTTTGCTCAATGACGTGTTGAAAAACGGCTGGGGATACCGCGGTTGGGTCATGTCCGATTGGGGCGCAACACCGAGCTGGGAGTGCGCCCTTAATGGCCTCGACCAAGAATGCGGTGCCCAGATCGACGCCGTGTTGTGGCACTCGGAGCCGTTCACCCACCAGCTGCGAAACGCCTATGCCGACGGCAGGCTGCCCAAAGAGCGGCTGTCGGACATGGTCCGACGGATTTTGCGGTCGATGTTCGCTGTTGGGATTGACCGGTGCGACGCCGCGCCGATACCGAATCTAGCTGCGCACCACGAGGTTGCGTTGCGGATCGCACGGCAGGGAATCGTGCTGCTAAAGAACGGCGGGGTGTTGCCGCTGGCCGCCGAGTCGCCCGCGCGCATCGCCGTCATCGGCGGCTATGCACAGCTCGGTGTGCCAACTGGCTGCGGTTCAAGTGCCGTCGTTCCCCCGGGCGGCTACGCGGCAGTGATCCCGATCGGCGGGTCCGGGCTGACGGCCGGGCTACGCAACCTTTACCTACTACCGTCGAGCCCGCTTAACGAGCTAACGAAGCTATTCCCCAACGCGCAGATCGAGTTCGATCCCGGCATCAGCCCGGCCGAGGCGGTGTTAGCCGCGCGACGCGCCGACGTCGCGATCGTGTTCGCGATCCGTGTCGAAGGGGAGGGCTTCGACAGCGCCGACCTATCGTTGCCGTGGGGTCAGGACGCGCTGATCGCCGCGGTTTCGGCCGTCAACACGAACACCGTTGTGGTGCTCGAGACCGGCAACCCGGCGGCAATGCCCTGGCGAGACTCGGTTAACGCCATCATTCAGGCTTGGTATCCGGGTCAGGCCGGTGGTCAGGCCATCGCGGAAATCGTGGCTGGCCAGGTTAATCCGTCGGGTCGGCTGCCGGTCACATTCCCGGTCGACCTCGGCCAGACGCCGCGCCCAAAGCTGCCCGGCCTCGGAGCTGTTTGGGGGACACCGACCGCAATCTCATACTCGGAAGGAGCCGAGGTTGGCTATCGCTGGTTCGCCCAGACGGGCGAGACCCCCATGTTCGCCTTCGGTCACGGCTTGTCGTACACCGACTTCGCGTACCGCGACCTGGTAGTGACTGCCGGCCACACCGTGCGGGCGAGTTTCAGCGTCGTCAACACCGGCGCTCGCAGCGGAGCGGATATCCCGCAGCTGTATTTGACTGACACCCCCGGTGAACAACGGTTGCGGCTGCTGGGCTTCGAGCGGGTCGACCTTGAGCCCGGCGAAACCCGCCGTGTGACGATCGAGGCGGATCCGCGGCTGCTGGCTCGCTACGACGGCAGCGCCGGCCGATGGTGTATCCAGCCGGGTGGCTACACCGTGGCAGTGGGTGCGTCGGCGGTAGCCCTAGAGCTAGCAGCTCACGTCGACCTGGCCGGTCGTGCGTTCGGGCGATGATCGTGATGATCAGCACGGCCCGAACGCATGACCGTCGTGCCAGGGCTACGTGACAGGCACCATGGCGTCGCCGCACGTGCAGCGGTAGGGGTCACCCGACCCTGAGCAGTGACACTCGACCTCGATACGAACTCGACACCCACAACCTTCGTGGCCACAGGTCAACAATGTCCCCGGCTCGTAGCTTGTCATTTGTCTAACCCTTATCTGTGTTGGGGGCTTCGGTGAAGTCCCGGTGATTGACTCCGTTTGGGTTGTCCGGGAATGGGGACAACCACCGGTGCCATTATGTACCCCCTACGGGTACATGGTAAACAACTGGACGTGTGTCGGGTTCTGATCCGGCCGCCTGACAGGGGCGTTCCCGGGAAGTCCCTGGTCGGTTAGCGTTGGGTTGCCCCCATTGCCGTCTCACCGCAGCACGGCTGGGTACGACATCCACCGGGTGGTGACGGAGACGGCGACGTGGCCGCGATCCGCAAAGGGGGTCACCGGGCTTACCGCAACGGCGCAAATGTGAGACGACGGGTTCTGACGGCCTTTGGAAATAAGTTGACTTCACAGCGCTATCGGGTGCTTTCTGGGGGACCTGATTTTCGTTGCTGCCGTCAGGTCAGCGAGCGTAATCTTAGAGCGGATGGATGGGTTGCAGCGGGCCCACAATGCTTGTTGCATAAGCGCCTTGCTGCATGACAGAAAGGTTGCAAAATGAGTACAGTCCATTCATCAATCGAGCACCACCCCGATTTGTTGGCCCTGCGCGCGAGCTATGAGCGCGCCGCCGAGTCGATGAGTGCGCATGTCACCTTCGGCCTAGCCATGTTGACAGGCCTCTATGCGGCCGCCTCACCATGGATCGTCGGATTCAGTGCGACAAGACGGCTTGCCGGGTGCGACCTCATCGCTGGGATCGCGGTCGCGGTCTTGGCATACGGGTTCGCGACGGCATTGGACCGCACCCACGGTATGACGTGGACGCTGCCAGTGCTTGGCGTGTGGCTCGTCTTCTCGCCGTGGATTCTGCACGGCATCTCGCTGACGGCCGGCATGATCTGGTCAAATGTCATCGCAGGTGCGCTATTAGCCTGCCTGGGCCTGAATGCCACCTACTTCGGTATGCGCACCCGCAACACGGCCTCGCACGGATAGTCCGAAGTTCGTCCAACCAGGCAGCAATTCGCCCGGCTGTGACGGCTAGAGCCGGCCACAGCCGGGCTGGGAGAGGACTAACCGCAGACCGCGCCGATCGCCGCCGAGCTGACGAGTTTGACGTACTTGGCCAGCACGCCGGTGGTGTAGCGCGGCGCAGGAGGAGCGAAATCCTTTTGCCGAGCCGCAAACTCGGTCGGATCGACCAGCACATCGAGAGCGCGGCCGACCACGTCTAGCCGGACCCGGTCGCCGTCACGCAGGAATGCGATTGGTCCCCCGTCGACCGCTTCCGGAGCGATGTGTCCCACACAAAAGCCGGTCGTTCCGCCGGAGAACCGGCCGTCGGTAAGTAGCAGAACATCTTTGCCTAGCCCGGCGCCCTTGATGGCCCCGGTGATGGCCAGCATTTCGCGCATCCCCGGGCCGCCCTTGGGGCCTTCGTAGCGGATGACTACGACGTCGCCCTTGGCAATGGTGCCGTCCTCGAGTGCGTCCAACGCGGCCCGCTCGCCGTCGAAAACCCTTGCGGTGCCTTCGAACACGTCGGAGTCGAATCCAGCCGTTTTGACCACAGCGCCCTCCGGGGCCAACGATCCACGCAGGATCGTGATGCCCCCGGTCGGATGAATTGGGTTGTGCAACGCGCGCAGCACCTTGCCGTCCGGGTCCGGCGGGGCAATGGCAGCGAGGTTCTCGGCCATCGTCTGGCCGGTCACCGTTAGGCAATCGCCGTGCAGCAGGCCCGCGTCCAGCAGTGTTTTCATTACCACCGGCACGCCCCCGATGTGGTCGACGTCGAACATCACGTGGCGGCCGAACGGCTTGACGTCGGCCAGATGCGGCACCTTCGA
>NZ_JBYCLA010000129.1:0-5991 GCF_057473665.1 Mycobacterium sp. TH-M25 | reverse complement strand
GATCCTGGCCTTTGTCGCGATGGAGCCGCCCACCGAGTTGGCGCCGGAAGCAATCAGCAGCGAGAAAAACAAGGTGTTCCGTTCGATGCGCCCCCTCGACACCGATCATGTCGTGCGCGGACAGTACCGCGGCTATCGCGATATGCCCGGGGTGTCCGCGGTATCGGACACCGAGACGTTCGTCGCGCTCAAATGCGAGATCGACAATTGGCGCTGGGCGGGCGTCCCGTTCTTCCTGCGTACCGGCAAGGGACTGGCCGAGGGTCAGCGGATCATCTCGATCGCGTTCCACGAGCCGCCGCGCAGCATGTTCCCGCCGGGATCCGGTGTAGGACAAAAGGGTCCGGATCACCTGACGTTCGACCTTGCCGACGTGTCGAAGATGTCGCTGTCGTTCTACGGCAAGCGGCCGGGGCCCGGCATGAAGTTGGACAAGCTCAGCCTGCAGTTCACCATGGAGGAAACGGGCCACGCCGGCGATGTCCTCGAGGCTTACGAGCGCCTGATTCTGGACGCGATGCGCGGTGACCACACGCTGTACAACACGGCGGAGGGCATCGAGCGACTGTGGGAAGTGTCGGCGCCGCTGCTCGAGGATCCGCCGCCGGTGCGCAGCTACGACCTCGATTCGTGGGGTCCCAACGCCGTGCATCCGCTGATCGCCCCGCGGGCTTGGCGGCTGCCGTTCGAACGCGGTTGGCGCGACAAGACATAACGGCGCTTCATCGCCAAGGGGGATCGCTGAGGCGGCGTAATAATCGGCGCATCACCCAGTTCCGATGTCTCGACGTGCCGCTGGGCTGCCGCCCAACCCGCTGCTTGCTCTACAGCCGCTAAACCCGTTGTCAGGAGCGGCTTGCCGCTGTCCTCACCAGCGGCTCGTGGAATTCGTGATAGCCGGGGACACCGGGCGAATTTCGGCCAGCCCGGTGCGGCCGAAGCCGACTGACTGGATGGCGGTGAAGATCAACGTCCGTCAGCCCACCGTCAACCCTAGTAGTGCCGAAAGTGGGGCAGGTGCGGAATCGGGAACGGGAAGTGAAAGTGGTGATGCGGGCGACCCATCGGTGGGCATGGTTCGAGGTCGATGGTCGCGGCGTGCAGCACCCCGCCGTCCTTGGTTCCCAACGCCGCCATGCATTTACCGTTCTGGATCGCTTGCGCGTTGGTGAGCGCGTTCTTGTCGTAGGTGGTCGTGTCGGCGACGTGCACCGTGACGTGCGTGGGCTTGCTGGCGGGATCGATGCTGTCGACGGTGATCGCGTTCCCTTCAACCGAGTCGACGATGCCGAAGACCGCAGGATTTTCACCTGGTCCTGCGGGCGGGGGCGGAGGGCACTTGCCGCCTTCGGACGGGCTGATCGTCACACCCGAAGCTGTGACCGGTCCACCCGGCGGACCGGTCGGCGCCGCCGCCTCGACATCGACGCAGCTGCCCTTGATGACGTCGCTCAACGTGGCCGGCTCGAGCTCGGTGACCATTGTCGACGGTGCGAAGTCTACCGTTGCCGCCGTCCGATCCCGCTGCGTCAGCTCGATGGTGTTGCCAGACACCGATCTGACCAAGCCCTCGACCTCGTCATGACCCATGGGCGGTGCCGGTACCGGTACCGGTGGCTTGGGAGGAGAAGTCGGGCTCGCCGAGGTGCTGGGTTTGGCTGCGTGGTCGTTGTTCGAGCTTCCGCAACCGGCCAGCGACGCGGCGGTGGCGCCGGCGACCGCGAGGATCGTGAGTCGAGTCACTCCACGTCGATGGGTGGTGACTGGCATGAGGATTCTCCGATCGAGGCGTTGCGTGGCGGGAGTACCCGCTGGGCGGCTGAATAGGACAATTATGGGCTCCGTTCCTCGGCGGCCTCGTGTGGCATGCAGTCGCAAATTCGGCTGGTGGCCACGTTCTGACTGTGCACAACCTGCGGTATCGAGCGCCGCGCCGCAGCGGACGTGTGTGATCTGCGCCGACGAGTGGCAGTGGACCCCGTCCCGACCGGTCAGTGGTGGGCGACATTCGACCAGCTGGTCGCCGAAGGGATGCAATCACGGGTCTGGGTCGTCGAGGACGGGCACGGTGTCCTCCAGCGATAGGCCGCGCGGCACGCTGCCAGGGTCCGCGGCGCCTACGGCCATCTCAGCCTGGGAACACTGCACCAAGGCCTTGCGTTGAAACACTCGTGACTCAAGAACTCACCGCCGCACAATTCAACGAAACGATCAACGGCAACGACATCGTGCTCGTCGACTTCTGGGCCTCTTGGTGCGGCCCGTGTCGGCAGTTCGCTCCGACGTTTGCCGCATCCGCCGACAAGCACCCCGACGTGGTGCACGCCAAGGTGGACACCGAAGCCGAGCAGGAACTCGCCGCGGCCGCGCAGATCCGCTCGATACCTACGCTGATGGCCTTCAAGAAGGGCAAGCTGGTGTTCAACCAGGCCGGCGCGCTGCCGCCGGCCGCGCTGGAGGATCTGGTTCAGCAGATCAAGGATTTCGACGTCGACGCCGCGACCGCGGCGCAGAGCGCGCAGCCCCCGAGCTGAATCTGTGCGGGGGCGGACTGGGCTTGATAACCGGACTCCTCAGCGGATCGCTTCGCAATCCGCATCGTCGTCCAGTTACCGTTCAACGGTGAGCATGGTCCTCGTCGAATATCCGCGTCCGCACGTTGCGCTGGTCACCCTGAACCGGCCCGAGCGGATGAACTCCATGGCTTTCGACGTCATGGTGCCGCTCAAAGAGGTGCTGGAGGACATCACCCACGACAATTCGGTTCGGGTGGTCGTGCTGACCGGCGCGGGGAAAGGCTTCTCCTCGGGTGCCGATCACAAGTCGGCCGGCTCGGTGCCGCACGTGCAAGACCTCACCCGCCCCACCTATGCGCTGCGCTCGATGGCGATCCTCGACGATGTGATCTTGGCGCTGCGCAAGCTGCACCAACCGGTGATCGCCGCGGTGAACGGCGCCGCGATCGGCGGCGGGCTCTGCCTGGCGCTGGCCGCCGACATCCGGGTCGCGTCGCACGGCGCGTATTTCCGAGCGGCGGGCATCAACAACGGGCTGACCGCCAGTGAGTTGGGGTTGAGCTATCTGCTGCCGCGCGCGATCGGCTCGTCGCGGGCCTTCGAGATCATGCTGACCGGCCGGGACGTCGACGCCGACGAGGCCGAGCGGATTGGGCTGGTGTCGCGTCAGGTCCCCGAGGACCAACTGCTGAAGACCTGCTACGACATGGCCGAGCGGATCGCGGCGTTCTCCCGGCCGGGCGTCGAGTTGACCAAGCGCACACTTTGGAGTGGACTGGACGCCGCTAGCCTGGAAGGGCACATGCAGGCCGAGGGATTGGGACAGCTCTTCGTCCGCCTGCTCACCGGCAACTTCGAAGAAGCCGTTGCCGCGCGCGCCGAGAAGCGTCCGCCGGTGTTCACCGACGACAAGTAACAGATCCCCGCAAGGAGAATGACCGTGATTACGGCTACGGACCTTGAGGTCCGCGCAGGCGCGCGCACTCTCCTGTATGCCGACGGCCCGGCCCTGCGGATCCAGCCCGGTGATCGGATCGGGCTGGTCGGGCGCAACGGCGCCGGCAAGACCACGACCCTGCGCATCCTGGCCGGCGAGGGGGAGCCGTACGCGGGAGCCGTCACCCGCACGGGTGAGATCGGTTACCTACCGCAGGATCCCAAGGAGGGCGACCTCGACGTGCTGGCCCGCGACCGGGTGTTGTCGGCCCGTGGCTTGGACACCCTGCTCACCGATTTGGAGAAGCAGCAGGTGCTGATGGCCGAAGTCGCCGACGACGACGCGCGCGATCGGGCCATCCGTAAATACGGCCAACTCGAAGAGCGCTTCGCCGCGCTCGGCGGTTACGGCGCCGAAAGCGAAGCGGGCCGCATCTGCGCCAGTCTCGGGCTGCCTGACCGCGTCCTGACCCAGCAGTTGCGAACCCTGTCTGGCGGCCAGCGCCGTCGCGTGGAGCTGGCCAGGATCTTGTTCGCCGCCTCCGACAGCGGCTCGGGATCGGCCACTACGCTCCTACTCGACGAGCCGACCAACCACCTCGACGCCGACTCGATCGGCTGGTTGCGGGACTTCTTGCGTAATCACTCCGGCGGGCTGGTGGTCATCAGCCACAACGTCGATCTGCTGGCCGACGTGGTCAACCGGGTCTGGTTCCTGGATGCCGTGCGTGGTGAAGCCGACGTCTACAACATGGGCTGGCAGAAGTATCTCGACGCGCGCGCCACCGACGAGCAGCGCCGTCGCCGAGAGCGTGCCAATGCGGAGAAGAAGGCCACCGCGCTACGTGCCCAGGCCGCGAAAATGGGCGCTAAGGCCACCAAAGCCGTTGCGGCGCAGAACATGTTGCGCCGTGCCGATCGGATGATCGCCGCGCTCGACGCCGAACGGGTGGCCGACAAGGTGGCGCGGATCAAATTTCCGAGTCCGTCGGCGTGTGGTCGCACACCGCTGACCGCGTCCGGGTTGACAAAGACCTACGGCTCGCTGGAGATTTTCAGCGGTCTCGATTTGGCGATCGACCGCGGTTCCCGGGTGGTGGTGCTCGGGCTCAACGGTGCCGGCAAGACCACGCTGTTGCGCTTGCTGGCCGGTGTCGAACAAGCGGATGCCGGGACGATCGAGCCCGGGCATGGGGTGAAAGTCGGCTATTTCGCCCAAGAGCACGACACCCTCGACGATGCCGCGAGTGTGTGGGATAACGTTCGCCACGCCGCGCCCGGCTCCGGCGAGCAAGACCTGCGCGGCCTACTCGGCGCGTTCATGTTCACCGGTGCTCAGCTCGACCAACCGGCCGGAACGCTCTCCGGTGGAGAGAAGACCCGCCTCGCGCTTGCCGGCCTGGTGGCCTCCACGGCCAACGTCTTGCTGCTCGACGAGCCGACCAACAACCTCGATCCGGCGTCGCGCGAACAGGTTCTGGATGCGTTGCGCAGCTACGCCGGGGCGGTCGTGCTGGTCACCCACGATCCGGGCGCCGCCGCGGCGCTGGACCCGCAACGCGTCGTGCTGCTGCCGGACGGAACCGAGGACCATTGGTCGGATGAATACCGGGACCTCATCGAGCTGGCCTGATCGGCGCGGCGCTTTTTTCGTTTCATAGCAGAGGATTTGGTCAATTCGCCGCGCGGGTCCGCGCGGGTTCCTACGCTTTGGTTCTGGGGCTCGACGTTCAAGCGGGGAGGGGCCGATGCGGAAATCGAAAAAGCCGCGCGATGAGGTGCTGCACGAATTGCGCACTGCCTACGAAGGCGGAGCCAGCATCCGGATGCTGGTCGGGTCGACGGGCCGGTCGTACGGTTCGATCCACAGCATGCTGCGCGAATCGGGCACCACGATGCGCAGTCGCGGCGGTCCCAACCACCGCACCCGCACGCGTTGAGCGCGCGTCGAATCAGCTCTGACGGACGGAGCCCTCGACGAGATCGAGGACAGCGGTGAGTAACCGGGGGTCTTCACCGGAGGCCACTTTGGCCACCAGCCCGTCCAGCACCAAGTCCAGATAGCACTGCAAGACGTCGCTGGGCACGTCGTCGCGAACCCGGCCGGCCAGCTTCTGGCGACGCAGGCGCTCGATCGTCGCAGCTGCCAGCTCCGCTGACCGGTCGGTCCATTCCTGGTGGAACTCCGTGTCGTGGCGCAGCTTTCGCGCGATCTCCAGCCGCGTGGCGAGCCAGTCGAACTGCTCAGGGGCGGCCAGCATGTCGCGCATCACCTGGACCAGGCCTTCGCGGGACGCGACGTCGGCCATCCGCTCGGCATCCTCGTGCGCAAGCTCGAAAAACAGGGTGTCCTTGTCGCGGAAGTGATGGAAGATCGCCCCGCGCGACAGCCCGATCGCCTGCTCAAGGCGGCGCACCGTGGCGCCGTCGTAGCCGAATTCGGCGAAGCAGCGGCGGGCGCCGTCAAGGATAAGACGGCGCCGCGCCGCCACATCGTCCGGGCTGACCTTGGGCACGCCGCCGCTCCGCTAGATCCTCG
>NZ_JBYCLA010000128.1:0-11171 GCF_057473665.1 Mycobacterium sp. TH-M25 | reverse complement strand
GGCCGCCGGCCGAGTTGCAACTGGCGGCCGCCATGCCGCCGATGAACAGCCACACCGCGAACGCGACCATGGTGTGCACGGTGGTCGCGGCGTAGGCCGCGCCCGCCGTCAGCGCCGAGCCGACAGTCAGCACGACCCGTTCGCCCACTCGGTCCAGCAGGTAGCCCCACAGGATCAGCGTCGCCACCATGCCGAAACTCGGCATCGACGACAGCAACCCTGCCTCGGCCAGCGGTGTGCCCAGATCGTCTTCGAGGGCGGGGATCATGAACGCCACACCGTTGATGAAAACGAAGGCGCTCGCGGTCACCAACAGCGAGACGACGACGATAACCCAGCGTCGTCGCGGGCTGAGTCCGACCGCGGCGGTCGGGTCCATCGGCATTGATCAATGCTCGCACAACCGGGCGATTGCGTGCAGTCGAAGCGGCGTCCGGCCCGGATGTGCGCTGCGGTCGGCGTTCAGTAGGCTGAAGCGAATGCGCCTTGGCCGAATTGCCAGTACCGATGGCGTCGCGTTCGTCTCCATCGAAGGCGAATCCGACGACCTGACTGTCCGCGAGATTGCCGAACACCCGTTCGGAACGCCAACTTTCACGGGTCGCTCCTGGCCACTGGCCGACGTGCGGCTGCTGGCCCCGATATTGGCCAGCAAGGTCGTCTGCATCGGCAAGAACTACGCCGACCACATCGCCGAGATGGGCGGCTCCGCCGGGCCTGTGCCGGCCGACCCGGTGATCTTCCTCAAGCCCAACACCGCCATCATCGGGCCCAATGTTCCGATCCGGTTGCCGTCCAACGCCTCGCCGGTGCACTTCGAGGGCGAGTTGGCGGCCGTCATCAGCAGGCCCTGCAAGGACGTCACGGCGCACCGGGCGGCCGAGAGCATCCTTGGCTACACGATCGCCAACGATGTCTCCGCCCGCGATCAGCAAAAGGCGGACGGGCAGTGGACCCGGGCCAAGGGCCACGACACGTTCTGTCCGGTCGGACCGTGGATTGAGACTGACGTCGATCCCTCCGACCTGTCGTTGCGCACCCAGGTCAACGGTGAGGTCAAACAGGACAGTCGCACCTCGCTGATGATCCACGACGTTGGCGCGATCGTGGAATGGATCTCGGCGGTGATGACGCTGCTGCCGGGCGATCTGATCCTGACCGGCACCCCCGCGGGCGTGGGCCCGATCGTGGACGGCGACACCGTCGAGATCACCATCTCAGGCATTGGAACGCTGTCGAATCCTGTTGTCCAGCTCCAGGATTCGTAATGCTTGAGGCTCCCGGGGTTCGGTGCGCCAGCTATGGCGCACGATGCCTCGACCTCGGAAATTAGGCGTTGGTGAGAGGTGAGTTGTTTGTTTGGTAGTCTGCTCGTCGGCCCATTACGGCTGGCAGCAGAGTCCGTACGACCGTCGAGTGTCTACCGGCGGGCCTCTGACCAGCGGTTTTAGGCAGCCAATGGGGTATGGTGTAATTGGCAACACAGCTGATTCTGGTTCAGCCATTCTAGGTTCGAGTCCTGGTACCCCAGCAAAAACGGCCCATCACAAGCGATTAGGTGGGCGTTGAGCGGTGAGCTATGCTGACTGCTCGGATCGGTTCCGGCCCCGTCGTCTAGCGGCCTAGGACGCCGCCCTCTCACGGCGGTAGCGTGGGTTCGAATCCCATCGGGGCTACTCATCCTTCACCCCAGCCACTCGTGGGCTGGTCCGGCTTTTGCGCATCGAGATCGACGTTTTGGCGGCAAAGTTCGAGTGCGGGCATGCACAACGTCGATCTCGACGCCGAGGAAGACAACTCCCGGCCCCCGACGAACCTACAAGCCAGCCACTAGCCCGCTGCGGGGGCGGTTGAACCGCCCACCGGCATCGCCGGAATGCCGAGCTTGCGGTGGTCCCACGACCGGGTGCGCTGGGCGACGATGCGCACCGCGACCCGCTTGTTCATCATCATGTCGACCGCGGGCTTCATCTCGTCGGTGTAGGGCCCGGTGTAGCGCTCCCACACACTGACGCCGACACGGAAGATCACCTCCGGGTCGTCGACGATCTCGGCGACCCCTTCGAAGGAGACCCCGCGCAGCGTGTCGTAGGTGTCGCCGGCTTCGATCATGAAGCTCACCCGCGAATCGCGCGTGAGGTTGATGGCCTTTTGTGACTTGGCTTTGGTCTCCAGCCAGATCTCGCCGTCGACCACGCCGTACCACATCGCGGTCAGATGCGGCTGTCCGTCCGATCCGATGGTGGCCAGCGTCCCGGTACGGCTACTGGCGACGAAGTCGGTGATCTCCGTCTCGGACATGACGATCTGCGCGCGCTGCTTCGTTCCCATGGCGACAGTGTCTCAGTTCACGAATTCGCGTCTCACAACCGCCTGGTCAGTGCGTCGGCGGCCGCCAGTAGGTCCGCGGCCCAGCGTGCACCCGGCCGGCGACCCATGCGATCGATGGGGCCTGAGACCGAAATCGCGGCGATCACCATGCCATCCGCGTCGCGCACCGGCGCAGAAACGCTCGCCACGCCGGGCTCGCGTTCGCCTGCGCTCTGCGCCCAGCCCTGTCGACGCACTTCGGCCAGCGCGCGGTCGCCGAACTTCGCGTCGGGCAACACCTCCGCGCGGGTTGCGTCATCGCCGAAGGCCAACAGCACCTTGGCGCCGGAACCGGCCGTCATCGGCAGACGCGCGCCGACCAGGACGGTATCCCGAAGCCCCGCAGGCGGTTCCACCGCCGCAATGCAGATCCGCGACGTACCTTGGCGGCGGTACAGCTGCACGCTCTCGCCGGTGATTTCACCCAGCCGCGGCAGCACCGCCGCGCTGGCCGCCAGCAGTGGATCGTTGACCTGAGCCGCGAGCTCGCTGACCGCAGGGCCCAGCAGCCAGCGTCCCTCGCCGTCGCGCGCGAGTAAACGGTGAACTTCCAAACCCGCGGCCAAGCGGTGCGCGGTGGCCCTGGGCAGCCCGGTGCGATCGCACAATTCGGCTAGTCCGCAGGGCGATTCCGCGATGGTCCGTAGTATCCCTACGGCTTTGTCGAGAACGCCGATGCCGCTATGCTGTCTCACAGAGAGATACTAACGTCTCGAATAGTGAGATCAACGAAGTGGGATGGGCTCGTGACGAAAACTTCAACACCTGGCCTCGCGCGCCCGCGCACGTTGGCGGAGAAGGTGTGGGACGACCACGGGGTCGTGTCGGGCGGCGGCGCCGAACCCGACGTGATCTACATCGACCTGCATCTCGTGCACGAGGTGACCAGTCCGCAAGCCTTCGACGGGCTGCGGCTCGCAGGTCGGCCGGTGCACCGCCCGGATCTGACGCTGGCCACCGAAGACCACAATGTGCCGACGATCGACATCGACAAGCCGATCGCCGATCCCGTCTCGCGCAACCAGGTGGAGACGTTGCGTCGCAACTGCGAAGAATTCGGAATTCGGCTCTACCCGATGGGTGACATCGAGCAGGGCATCGTGCATGTCGTCGGCCCGCAACTGGGCCTGACCCAGCCAGGCATGACCGTCGTATGCGGTGACAGCCACACCTCGACGCACGGCGCATTCGGCGCAATCGCCATGGGCATCGGTACTTCCGAGGTCGAGCACGTGTTGGCGACTCAGACGCTTCCGTTACGGCCGTTCAAGACGATGGCCGTCAACGTCGACGGTCAACTGCCGTCCGGCGTGACCGCCAAAGACATCATCTTGGCCGTCATCGCCAAGATCGGCACCGGCGGTGGTCAGGGGCACGTCATCGAATACCGGGGCAGCGTCATCGAATCCCTGTCAATGGAAGCCCGGATGACAATCTGCAACATGAGCATCGAAGCCGGGGCCAGGGCGGGAATGGTGGCACCGGATGCCACCACCTACGCATTCCTGCGCGGTCGCCCGCACGCCCCGACGGGTGCGCAGTGGGATGCGGCGCAGGCCTATTGGGATCAATTGAGGACCGATGACGGCGCCGAGTTCGACACCGAGGTCTACCTGGATGCCGCGTCGTTGACCCCGTTCGTGACGTGGGGCACCAACCCCGGGCAGGGCGTGCCGCTGGGCGCCGCCGTGCCCGACCCCGAGTTGATGACCGACGACCACGAGCGACAGGCGGCCGAGAAAGCGCTGGCTTACATGGACCTTCGGCCCGGCCTTCCGATGCGCGAGATCGCCGTGGACACCGTGTTCGTCGGGTCGTGCACCAACGGCCGCATCGAAGATCTGCGTGCGGTGGCCAACATCCTGCGGGGCCGAAAAGTGGCCGATTCCGTGCGAATGCTGATTGTGCCCGGGTCGATGCGGGTCCGGGCCCAGGCCGAAAGTGAAGGCTTGGGCGAGATCTTCGCCGCAGCGGGCGCCGAGTGGCGTCAGGCCGGTTGCTCGATGTGTCTGGGAATGAACCCTGACCAGCTCGCGCCGGGGGAGCGCTGCGCGGCAACGTCGAACCGGAATTTCGAAGGCCGCCAGGGCAAGGGCGGCCGCACGCACTTGGTGTCGCCGGCCGTTGCCGCTGCGACCGCGGTGCGCGGAAAGCTCTCCGCGCCGGACGACTTGAACTGACGACAGGGGTAGACAGCATGGACGCATTTCACACCCACACCGGAATTGGAGTGCCGCTGCGGCGATCCAACGTCGACACCGATCAGATCATTCCAGCGGTCTATTTGAAGCGGGTAACTCGAACAGGTTTCGAGGATGGATTGTTCGCGGCGTGGCGCAACGATCCGGCGTTCGTGCTCAATCTCAGCCCATTCGACAGAGGTTCAGTACTGGTGGCCGGACCGGATTTTGGGACCGGCTCATCCCGCGAGCACGCGGTGTGGGCGCTTATGGACTACGGCTTCCGGGTGGTGATCTCGTCCCGGTTCGGCGACATTTTTCGTGGCAATGCCGGGAAGGCCGGTCTGTTGGCGGCCGAAGTTGCTCAGGATGACGTGGAACTTCTTTGGAAGCTGATCGAGGGCAGTCCGGGGCTGGAAGTCACTGTCAGTCTTCAAGATCGGAATGTGTCTGCGGGAACGGTGGTGGTGCCGTTCACGATTGACGATTACACCGCATGGCGTCTGCTTGAAGGCCTCGATGACATAGCCCTTACGCTGCGGAAACGCGATAAGATCGAAGCCTTCGAGGCGGCCCGCCCGGACTGGAAGCCGACGATTTTGCCCGCTTCCTGAAGGCGCGATCGAGCCCGAATTCGCCGCGCCCCAGGGCCGTATATAGCCGCCGCGCCACCTCCCAAGGGCGGCAAGCGGATTCCTAAAAAGTTCGCCAGGAGCCATTGAAATTGCGCGTGGCTCTTGGAAATCAGGCACCTTAGGGTTTACCGTGTCTGCTAGTCGGTCCAAACGAGGGCCACTAGCTTCGGAGGATTTGCATGAACAAAGCAGAGCTCATCGATGTACTCACAGAGAAATTGGGCTCAGACCGTCGGCACGCAACCGCTGCCGTCGAGAATGTTGTCGACACGATTGTGCGCGCCGTGCACAAGGGCGACAGTGTCACCATTACTGGGTTCGGTGTTTTCGAGCAGCGCCGCCGCGCTGCCCGGGTTGCCCGTAACCCCCGAACTGGCGAGACGGTAAAGGTGAAGCCGACGTCCGTGCCGGCCTTCCGGCCCGGCGCACAATTCAAAGCGGTTGTCGCTGGCTCGCAACGTCTCCCGGCGGAAGGACCAGCAGTGAAGCGTGGTGTTGTCTCCGCCGCCGGGGCGGCCAAGAAGGTCGCCAAGAAGGCGCCGGCCAAGAAGGCGGCCGTTGCCAAGAAGGTCGTCAAGAAGGCGCCGGCCAAGAAGGCGGCCGTTGCCAAGAAGGCTCCGGTCAAGAAGGCCGTGACCAAGCGGACCGCTGTTGCCAAGAAGGCTCCGGCCAAGAAGGCTCCGGCCAAGAAGGCGGCAACCAAGCGGGTTCCGGCCAAGAAGGTCACCAAGGCTCCGGCCAAGAAAGCCGCAGCACGGCGTGGCCGTCGCTAAGCACTAGCTGCATCAAACGCAGATTCGCCGCGGAACAGGCTCCCACGAGCCATCCGCGGCGAATCTTCGTATCAGATCACCGCGTTGGAGGCCAGTGGGCTGCCGATGTGGTCAGCGGCGATCAGCCGCCCGTCCACCAACGAAAGCACCCACGTGCTGCCCTTGCGGTTGCGCGACTTGTCCGGGCGTACGCCGTCGCGCTCGCACCACCACGCGATCAGGTCCGGAATCACCTTGCCCTGCGTGCAGATCACCGGCGTGCGGTGCGTCTCGGCAATCTGCAGAACGCGCCGCCGGCCCGACTTGGGGTTGGCGGCGTACGCCTCTTCGGTCAGGGTCGACTCATTGATGATGGTGACGCCCAGTTCCTCAGCCAACGGCTCCACCGTCTGATGGCAGCGCACCCGGTCCGCTGAATGGACGTCGGTGGGGCAGAAGGCCGCGAGTTGCGCGACGAGGGCCTCAGCCTGTGCCCGGCCTTTCTTGTCCAACGGCCGGATCGTGTCGTCGCCGGAGAACCGCGACTTGCTGCCCGCGGTACCGTGCCGGACGATCAGGACAGATTTGGTGCCAGCAGGCTGCTTGGCCCAGCGCCGCAATACCTTTCGATCGTATGGGTAGGACACTTTCTCGATCGCGTCGACGGCCGGGAGCCAGATGAGATCGTCCACTTCGTTGTTGGGGGCGAAGCTGCCGTCGATGCTGCGGGCCGACCAATACTGCACCTTTTTCGTGCCCGGCTCGATCGGATAGCTCACCGTCGCAATTCGGCGACCCAACTGAACGTGGTGTCCGGTCTCTTCGAAGACCTCACGCACGGCGGCCACGGGCTCCGTTTCGTCGGGGTCGACTTTGCCTTTGGGCAGTGACCAGTCGTCGTATCGCGGACGGTGGATCACCGCAACCTCGTCGGCGGATTCGCCCAGACCGGGTCGCCAGAGCACGCCGCCCGCGGCGAGGACGATCCTGCTCGCCGAGCGTCTCGGCGAGGATTGTGTCGACACCTGAACTCCTGCAGGTCAATGTGAGCCTCGGGAACCTCTGGCCAGAGGTCTCACGGCTACGTGTCGGTTAGTTACTGCGGTGCTTTTCCATCTGCGCCACCTGGTGATCGCGAACCGAGTGGCCGTCCTGCGGCAATGCCTTCCACTGGCCTTCGGGCCCCAATTCCCAGCAGCGCGTTGCGGGATCGAGGGCCGATTCGAGGATGTCGTTGAGCCGAGCGGTCAGCTTGGGATCCTTGACCTGAACCAGGACTTCGACGCGGCGATCCAGGTTGCGATGCATCATGTCGGCGCTACCTATCCAGAATTCGTTGATCGCGCAAAAATTGAAGATTCGCGAATGCTCAAGATAACGTCCGAGAATCGAGCGCACGGTGATGTTTTCGGAGAAGCCCGGTACACCCGGACGCATCGCGCAGATACCTCGCACCACAATCTCGACGCGGACTCCGGCCCGCGAAGCGCGGTAGAGCGCATCGATGACCTGCTCGTCGACAAGGGAGTTCATCTTCAGCCGGATACGTCCGTTCCCGGTGTCTTCATGCGCGGCGATCTCCCGGTTGACGCGTTCGATGATGCCGTTGCGGATACCGTGGGGCGCGACCAGAAGGTTGCGATAGGAGACCTTGCGCGAGTAGCCGGTCAAGGTGTTGAAAAGATCGGTCAGGTCGGCGCCGATGTCGGGATCGGCGGTCAGCAGGCCGAGATCCTCATACAGCCGGGCGGTTTTGCTGTTGTAGTTGCCGGTTCCGATGTGGCAGTAACGCCGGATCGTCGAGCCTTCGCGCCGCACCACCAGGCATGTCTTGCAGTGGGTTTTCAAACCCACGAGTCCATAAGCCACATGGACCCCTGCCTGCTCCAGCGCACGGGCCCACTTGATGTTGGCTTGTTCGTCGAACCGGGCTTTGATCTCCACCAAGGCGACGACCTGCTTTCCAGCGTCGGCTGCTTCGATCAGCGCCCGCACGATCGGCGAGTCACCGCTGGTGCGATAAAGCGTCTGCTTGATCGCAAGCACGTTCGGGTCGGCGGCGGCTACCTCGATAAATCGCTGAGTACTCGTGGAGAAGGAGTCATAGGGGTGGTGCACCAGCACGTCGCCTTCGCGCAGGGTCGCGAAAATGCTTTTGGGCGTTTCCCGGTCGGCGAATGCCGGGCTGGTCGTCGGCACGAATGCAGGATCCTTCAGCGCCGGGCGGTCGACACCGTAGATCTGCCACAGCGACGAGAAATCGAGCAGTCCCGGCACCTGGATCACATCGCCGGGATGAACGTCGAGCTCGCGCAGCAGCAGTTCGAGCATGTGTTCAGTCATGTCGTCCGCAACCTCGAGGCGCACCGGCGATCCGAACCTGCGGCGAGCCAGCTCGCGCTCCAGCGCCTGCAGGAGGTCTTCGTCGCGGTCTTCGTCGACTTCGTAGTCGGCATTGCGGGTCACCCGGAATGCATGGTGCTCAACGATTTCCATGCCCGGGAACAGTGCGGTGAGGAAAGCTGCGATCAGCTCCTCCATCGGCAGGAAGCGGACCTCTTTCGGGTTCGCGGAACCGTCGGCGCCAGGTCGGTTGTCGAGTTCGACAAAGCGATCGACGTTGTCGGGCACCTTGACCCGGGCGAAATGCTGACCGCCGTCGTCGGGTTGCCGCACCGTGACGGCGAGGTTCAGGCTCAGGCCACTGACGAAGGGGAACGGATGAGCGGGGTCGACGGCCAACGGCGTCAGGACCGGAAAGACCTGCTCGGTGAAGTAGGTCGACAGCCGGCTTCGCTCCGTCTGGTCGAGATCAGCCCACGTGACGATGCGAATGCCTTCTGCCGCCAGTTCGGGCTCCACCGAATTGAGGAAGACTTCCGCGTGCCGGGTCGCGATCTGCTGCGTCTGCTCGCCGATTCGGCGAAGCTGCTCGCGCGGGGTCAGTCCGTCCGCGGAGCGCACCGACAGCCCCATCTCGTCGCGTCGCTTCAGCCCGGCAACGCGAACCATGTAGAACTCGTCGAGGTTCGAGGCGAAGATCGCCAAGAATTTCGCCCGCTCGAGCAGCGGCAGCGACGTGTCTTCGGCGAGCGCCAGCACGCGCGCATTGAAGTCCAGCCAGCTCAATTCACGGTTGAGGTAGCGGTCTTCTGGAAGTGAATCCTCGACAGTTGCGGTGACGGCGGTGGTGGCGGGCGGTGTACCCGGCGCGGAGTCGGCGGCCGGCCAGGCGGGCGATCCGGCGGTGACGGCGGTGTCCGGTGTTTCGATGTCAGTCACCCTTGCGATCATTCCCCATCGGTAGCTGGTGCTGCCACCGACTGCAGGTGAGACATTTGCCGTTGAGGGCCCGTTCATCCATCGTTATCCGGCCTGGTGCGAGTATCCATCGATCGCCCGCATGGTCGCCGGACCGAGTCCCAAGCCGCGGGCGATCGCCAGATCATCGGGTGTGTCGATGTCGCAGCGCAACCCCGGCCAGCTGCCGGTGAGCTCGATCGCTCCTGAAAGGCGGTGTTGCGCTGAGGAATCCGGCCCGAACCTCGGATCGAGGGGGGTGCCGAACGCGCAGAGAGCCGCGGTGCCCGTGCCCAGTCGGTCGGCGACGAAGCTCCGCTTGTGCTGACGCGCCGCCCTGACTGCATCCGCGAGCTCGTGTGTCTGAAGCGCTGGCAGGTCGCCTTGCAGCACAATGATATTCCGGACAGCGTCCGATAACGCTCGTTCAGCGACGGCGATCGCGTTGTTCAGTGGGTCGGGATGGTCTGCCGGCGTCGGATCGGCAACGATGTCGGCGCCGCATTCGATCGCTGCCGCGGCCGCCACGTGGTCGGGTGTGACCACGGTGACGCGCTGGACCGCACCCACCCTTATCGCGGCGGTCAAGGTGTCGACCAGCATGGCCAGCACCACACTCTCTCGCTGCGGCGCCGAGAGCACCGGCGCCAGCCGAGTCTTGGCGGCCGCCAACCGCTTGACCGCGACGATCAGGCCGACATCTGCGTGCCCGTCGGCTCTGCTGCCGCTCATGGGTTCATCCTGCCAGTGTCGATCTTCGGGCGAGAACTGTGCGAGGCGGCCACGGCCGCGCACGCGATTCGTGACCGTTCTGGCCCCACCGGCCATGATAGATGTAGCCTCGCGATCGTCGGCGAATATAGTTGTCCGCCTTAGACTCTGGCGACTCATCGCAAGCCCCGTCGGCCCGCGCTATCCCGGGTCTTTTCAGTCGGCGGTTCGCCGAGTACGCGATGTGCGAACCTACCCGCCCGCTGGCGATCGGGCGGCGAGCGACCTGGTGGGCAGGTCGCGAGTAGAGGTAGAGCTTGAGTCGTGGTCTGCGGTTCGGTGGGCCATCCGCGCAGTCGCAAGGCGTGGCATCCCCGTGGATGGCATGCCGGTGGCGAAGATAGGGCTGGGCAGGTGGGCGGCGGCTTGTGCGGTTGCGGGGGCATGGACGGTCTGTGAATTGACGGTCTGCGCCAGGGGGGCGTTTGCGGCCCAGGTGGGTGGCACCGACAGCGGTCCGACCAGGTCGGCTCGACCGATGTTGGCGCGTGTCCCGGCTAGGGTCGCTTGTCCGCCGGATTGCGCGGCCATCGGCCCGTATGCGGCCATATTGTTCACGATTTGACCGAGCCCATCGCCGACTGCGCCGGTTCCGCCTGACATCTGCACGGCGCGTTGCACGTAGTCCTGAACCGCGTAAATGATCATGTAGTCAAACGAGTGGAACGTGGTGATGTACAGCTCCGGGCCGACAGCGCCGTTGGACATAAAGCCGCCCAGCGCACCGGAGTTCAAAAAGTCCGATAGCGCCGAGTTGTTTGCCCCACCGATCACGTTGTTCAGAAACCCGGACAGCCCATAGTTGGACGTGGCGTTGGCCGGGCTGAAGATGTTCAGCCCGGAAAGCCATTGCGACAAAGTTTCTTGGGTGTTGCCCGCCGCGGCCGCGGTGGCTTGGGTGGTGGCCACGGTTTGCTGGGTCAGGCCGGTATTGGTGGTGACGGTCGGGGGGGTGGTGAGTGGGGTGAGGGTGGTTGCGGCGGCGGATTGGGCGGCGTAGCTGTACATGGCGGTGGCGTCTTGGGCCCACATGTCGCCGTATTGGGCTTCGGTGGCCGCGATGGCTGCGGTGTTTTGGCCCAGGACGTTGGTGGCGGTCAGGGACGCCAGCTGAGCCCGGTTGGCGGTCACTGCTGCCGGTGGCACGGTGGCGGCGAACGCAT
>NZ_JBYCLA010000127.1:0-4090 GCF_057473665.1 Mycobacterium sp. TH-M25 | reverse complement strand
GTACCGATCAGGGTGTCGACGTGCTCGACCGGATTGGCGACCATCGGCGGGGGCTCATACGACGTCGGCGTAGCGCTGACCAGCATCGCGCTGACCAGCACCGCCGCCGCGATAAACGCCACGGCACCCCGTCGTGACCGCATAGCGAAATTCTGCCCCTGAGTCGGTACCTAACGTGGGAGCCCGGCCGGTGCGGCGTCGCTGTCTGACCGGTAATACTGCTGGTGTGGGATCAGTGACAGTGCGCGACCTCCGCAACAAGGGAGGAGAAGTTCTGGACCGTGTGGAGCGCGGCGAACGTGTGGTCGTCACCCGCGACGGTCGCCCGGTCGCCGAACTGCGGCCGCTGCCGCGCCGCAGCGCCAGGACTGTCGACCTCATCGAGCGCAGGAAATGGTTGCCCCGCATTGACCCCGACGTGCTGAGACGTGACATCGACACCGTCATCGACGCAACGCTGTGACTGCTGAGCCAGGTCGAAAGGGATGCTCGGCCGCATCGACGATCCCGCAGATCTGCCCGAGGAAGCCTTGATCAGCGCGATCACGTTGGCCGAGCTGTCGGTGGGGCCGCATGTCGCCGGTACCGACGAAGAGCGCGCGGCACGCCAGGCGCATCTGCAGCAAGCGGAGTCGGACTTCGACGTGCTCGCCTTCGATGCCGAGTCTGCGCGCGCATTCGGGACAGTCGCCGCATCCTTGCGAGCATCCGGGCGAAAGCCGGCGGCGCGGGCTTATGACGCGTTGATCGCCGCCAGCGCCATCGCCCACGACCTGCCGCTGTACAGCTGCAATCCGTCAGACTTTGACGCGATCCCACGCCTGCAACTGCGAGCCGTCCCGCACCCGGATCACGGCAAGCCACGAGTCCGATAGGACATCCCCGCCGCTTGGCTGTCCGCTCAGGCGAGCAGGCCGCGGATGTCGTCGGCGGTCAGCGCGGAGCCGAATGCGTTACCGTCGTCGATGACGCTGGCGAACAGCTTGGCTTTGCGCGCGTTGAGCGCCAGTACCTTGTCCTCGCTGGGGTCGCGGGCGATCAGCCGGTACGCCATGACGTTTCGGGTCTGACCGATGCGGTGGGTGCGGTCGATGGCCTGGGCCTCGGTGGCCGGATTCCACCACGGGTCGAGCAGAACGCAGTAGTCGGCCTCGGTGAGATTCAGCCCGAACCCGCCGGCCTTGAGGCTGATCAGGAAAACGGGCGCATCTCCATCCTTGAACCGCTGGACCACTTTTGGGCGATTGCGGGTCCGGCCGTCGAGATAGCAGTACCCGATTCCCTCGGCGTCCAGGCGATCACGGACCCGGCCCAGGAAACGGGTGAACTGACTGAACACCAGCGCGCGGTGCCCGCCGGCGGTCACGTCGCGGAGTTGCTCAGCGAGCATGTCGATCTTGGCGCTGGCCATCGTGTCGTGGGCGGGGTCGACCAGCCCGGGATGCAGCGCCATCTGCCGCAACACGGTCAACGACTTGAGGATGGTGAACCGGTTACGCTGCATGTCGTCGAGCAGGCCCAGTACCTTCTGCCGCTCCCGGTTCAGTCGTTTGTTGTAGAGCGCGCGGTGCCGCGGCGGCAGTTCGATGTCGAGGACCTGCTCGTGCTTGGCCGGCAGCTCGGCAGCCACCCGCTCCTTGGTGCGACGCAGGACCAACGGCTTGATCCGGCGCCGGAACAGCGCCAAAAGTTCGGCGTCGCCGGTCTTCTCGATGGGCTTGGCGAAGAAGTCGGCGAATGTCGTCGGGTTGGGGAACAACCCGGGCGAGGTGATCGACAGCAGCGACCACAACTCCATGATGTTGTTCTCCATCGGTGTGCCGGTAATGGCCAGCTTGAACGGCGCGGCCAGCTTGCGCGCGCACTGGTAGGTCTTGGCGTGGTGGTTCTTCACGTATTGGGCTTCGTCCAGGATCAGCCCGGACCACGTTTGGGCGGCGTGGGCGTCGAAGTCCAGCCGAAACAGCGTGTAGGAGGTGACCACGATGTCGGCGCCCGCCGCCAGCTCGTCGAGATCTGCGCCGGCGCGGCGCAGCGTGTCCGAGATCGCCACCACCGACAGCTGCGGCGCGAACCGCGCGGCCTCGGCGGCCCAGTTGCCGACCACGCTGGCCGGCGCGACCACCAGGAACGGCGCCATACCTGGATTGTGTTGCCGCGCTTGGCAGATCAAGGCCAAGGTCTGGATGGTCTTGCCCAGGCCCATGTCGTCGGCGAGGATTCCGCCGAGCCCGTGGGCGTGCAGCGTCGCCAGCCACGAGAAGCCCTCGGTCTGATACGGCCGTAGCTCGGCGCGCAGACCCGTGGGCGCCGCAGCCGGTTCCACACCCTGCAGCGCACGCAGTCCGTCGACTTGGCGCCGCCACTCGTCGGCTTGGCGCGTCACCACTCCCAGCTCGGCGAGCTCGTCGAACAACCCGACCTGGAATCGGCTGATCCGCGGCGGGCCGTCTTCGGCATCGGTGAGCGCGCGGGCCTCCTCGATCAGCTGGCGCAGCTTGACCAGTTCCGGCTTGTCGAGCGCGAAGTAGGCACCGTCGGCAAGCAGCAGGTGCGACTGCCCGGACGCGAGCGCGACGAACATGCTGACGAACGGAACCTGTTTTCCTTCAACACTGATCGTGACACCGAGGTCGAACCAGTCCGTCTCGCCAGCCACCGCGTCCGTCGTCACCGCGATGACAAGCGACTCCCCCGCCTCCCGGTAATCCGCCGGGTCGCCGATCAGCTCCAGCGTGACATCGTCAAGCTCGGCGAGCAGCGGCTGCACTTCGGTGGCGAACCGCATCGTCTGCAGGCCGGACAGTCGCACCCCGGTGATGAGCGTTCCGTCGCCGGCCCGGAGGCCGAATTTCTCCAACGGCGCCTCGACACTCGAGGCGAGCGCCTTCTCGGCCTCGATGTCGCGGACGGCGGCAAAATCCGAGGTGCCGACCGGTGCGCGAAAGTCATTGTCGCCCAGCCGGTATGCCCATTCCCAGGTCACATCGAGCTCATGCTCGCCTTGGTAGTCGGCTCGCAGGACCAGTGTGGGCCCGATGATCGCCGGCGGCGCGAACGACTCATCCGAGGACGTGATGGCCGCGATGTGGCGCAACCTCGGGTAGTACTCAGCGGCGAACCGCGGCGCCTCGTCCGCGGGTATCACCAGCGGCTCATTGGCCAGCGTCAGCTGTTGCAACGCCGCCGGCGCCGGCTTGGCCAGGCGCGCAAGCCGCAGCCCGCCATCGGCGTACACCACGCCATGGCCTGCCGATCCGATGAATCCCAGCGGTCGGGCCGCGGCGCCGTCGACGCGAAGCGCGGGCTCGACAGTGAGATCGCCGGTCTCGCCCATGGTGACGTCCAGGCACAGCTCTGCTGCGCCGTAGGCCGGCACGGTCTGGTACGACCGTGCCTGCACCAGCTGCACGCCGACTCGGCGCGCCTCGTCCAGCAGCGGCCACAGCTGCGCCGATTCGAACCGCGACAACGAGATGGTTTTCGTGTCCCCGTAGGTATAGCCCCCATACGAATAGCGGGCGTAACCAGTCGAATTCGAGATCGACGTTTGATAGGTCGCGTGGAGTTCTTGCAGCAGCCGAAGCTGAGCGTCGGGATAGCCGTAGTGGCGCAGCACGGGGAGCTTGCCCCAGCACAGATCGCCGGCCACCCAGCCGCCGCGCTTTCCGGGTCGCACCAGCCGCGCATCGAGGGTCGACGACGGCCCGCTGCCCGACAGGTTCAGCTCGATCGCCAATGGCGTCCCGACCGGACCGTTGCTCGAGGCCGGGGGAGGAAACAGCGCATCCAGCGAGCGTCGCCACGCCGGTGGAGCGGGCGGAGGCGGCGCGGGTTGGGTGCGCGTCGTTGTCACCCCCAGCTTGGTGACCCCTGCCGCAGCGATCACGATTGCCCCGACGTGCTTGCAGTTCACCCGCATCGGACAGCTGCACACCCCGCTTGCCACACTGCGCCGGTCGACGCCTACCGGGGAAAGCCGCACCGTTGTGGTGTAGGTGTGGCCTTGGCTGCCGCGGACATTGCCGACAAGGTTGCGAACGTCGGCGTCCCACCGGCAACGCTGCACGCGCCCCTCCCGCGCGTAGGC
>NZ_JBYCLA010000126.1:0-2047 GCF_057473665.1 Mycobacterium sp. TH-M25 | reverse complement strand
TGGTAGCGCCGGCCGGTGCCGGCGAGTTCCATGCCGATCAGATCGGTGCGCTGCTCGGCAGAACCTCCCGTGGCCATTCGGATCGCGAGCTCGCACCCACCGGAGTGCGCCATCAGGAAAAGACCTGCAACGCGGGGCCTTTCGCCCAGCACCCGATCCACCAAGCCGAACGCGAGTCCCACCCGCTGCTCGGGTTGGGCGACCGCGTCGGGGTAGGCCGCGGAGCTGCCGTAGCCCGGCCGGTCGATCGCCACCACCGTGTATCCGTGCTGAGCGCCGCTGCGCAACAACGACAACTCAGGATGACCGGGACAGTCGAAATACATTGCGGTGGTGCCTCCCCCGTGAATGGCGACGATCATCGCCCGCGGGTCCGGAACCTCGGCCACCAACGCCGACATCGGCACGCCGTCGACGATGACGAGCCGGGGCTGCACCGTCGCTGGCGGCGCCGTCATCGATCGGCCCGTAACAGCAGTACCCCGCTCGGTGTCAGACCACCACTACTGACCACGCCGACGCGGGCATCGGCCACCTGACGAACGCCGGCCTCGCCGCGCAATTGGGTGATCGCCTCGTGCAGCAGGCCCATGCCGTGGGTGCGGCCGTGCGACAGCTGGCCGCCGTGCGTGTTCAACGGCAACTGCCCGTCGCGCGCGATGTTCGTGCCCCCGTCGAGAAAGTCGCGCGCTTCGCCGATACCGCAGAATCCCAGCGCTTCGATCCAGGACAGACAGTTCATCGTGAAGCCGTCGTACAGTTCGGCGACGTCGACGTCCTGGGGCTTGAGCGCGGTGCGTGACCACAGATGCGCTGACTGCCCCAGCACCTGTGGCTCGTGGGTCAATGTGCTTTGGTCCCAATCGATCCGCTCGATGATCTGGGTGCCGACGGCGTCGACATACACCGGGGGTTTGGCGGTGTCCTGGGCGGCGTCGACGGCGGATACGATCACCGCGACCGCTCCGTCGCAGGGCACGTCGCAGTCGTAGAGCCCGAACGGCGACGTGATCGGCCGCGCGTTCAAGTAGTCGTCCATGGTCATCGGCGTGCGGTACACCGCCGTCGGGTTGAGTTCGGCGTTGGCGCGCTGGTTCAACGCAATCCAGCCGAGCGTCTCCTTGGTGGTGCCGTAACGGTGAAAGTGGCGCTGCGCGTTCTGCGCCAGCGTGTGTGCCGCCGAGGTGGCGCCGAACGGCAGCAGCCAATCGGCGCGACGGCCACTGGACGCGACGATCTTGCCCTGCTTCATCTGCTCGTTGAAGGTGGCTTCCCACAGGGTCCGGAAGCACAGCACGTGACGGGCCATCCCGCAGGCGACGGCGAGCATCGCGGCGATCACCGAACCGCCGGGGCCGAAGGTTTCCATTCCGCCGTTGTGCCACGTCGGCCGGATTCCCATGGCGGCTTCCAGCGCGGTGATGCCGCCCTCGCCGAAGCCGCCGAGGTTGCCGCCGCCGGGGTAGGTCGACATCCCGTCGATGTCGCCGAAAGTCAGCCCCGCATCCGCGATTGCGGCTTCGCAGGCCGCGACGGTCAGCGACAGCGGCGGCACCATCAACCGCCGGCCGATCTCCGACATCCCGATTCCGGTGAGCGCCACCTTGTCTTCGAACTTCTCTGCGGTGAGCATCGGCCGGACGTGCTCGCCGAACCGCTCGGGTGCTATCTCATCGACCGGCAGCGCGGAGGGTTCGGCGCCGGCTGTAAGACGGAACAGCGGCAGCCAGACGTCCTCGTGCTGCTCGAAGACCACCTCGACCTGCTGGCCCAATTCCAATTGCTCAGGCTCGCATTCGACGATGTTGGTGGTCAGCCGCACCCGTGGATCCTCGGCAATGGCCACCTGGGCGACGACGTAGGGTGCGGGAAGGCCTGGCAGGCTGAATCTTTCGTTGATAGTGAACCCGGCCAACGTCGCGCGACCCGAGACCGCCCGTACGCCGAGGCTGTGCGAGCGGCAGTACCGGCACACCGGGGCGGGCGGATGAATCAGCGCGGCGCAATCGGTGCATTCCTGCAGACGCAGCGTGCCGTCGGCGCCGGA
>NZ_JBYCLA010000125.1:0-5460 GCF_057473665.1 Mycobacterium sp. TH-M25 | reverse complement strand
CTCCCCGGAGGACCCCGGCGTGATGTGGCAGTTCTCCCCGGCGGTCCGCGGCGTGGCGGATGGCGGGGCGGCACGGGGCAGTCCGGTCACCGGTGGCAACGTCAGCTTCTACAACCAGCCCGGGACCACCGCGATCATGCCGACCCCGGTCGTCGGGGTCCTGGGCGTGATCGACGACGTCACCCGCCGGATCCCGACCGCGATGGGGACCGAACCGGGCGAGACGCTGATGCTGCTCGGCGACACCCGCGACGAATTCGACGGCTCGATCTGGGCGCAGGTAACTGCCGACCATCTGGGCGGGCGGCCGCCCGCGGTAGACCTCGCCCGGGAAAGGCTATTGGCCGACGTGCTGAGCGCGGCCTCGCGTGATGGGCTGGTGTCAGCGGCCCACGACTTGTCTGAGGGCGGTCTGGCGCAGGCCGTGGTGGAATCGGCGGTGGCCGGCGAAACAGGTTGTCGCATTGTGCTTCCCGAAGGTGCAGACCCGTTCGTCATGTTGTTCTCCGAATCATCCGGCCGGGTGTTGGTGGCGGTGCCGCGCACCGAGGAGAGTCGCTTCACCTCCATGTGCGAGGCGCGGGGCCTGCCCGCCGCCCGGATCGGTGTCGTCGACCAAGGTTCAGCCGCGGTCGAGGTGCAGGGCCTGTTCACCGTGGCACTGGCGGAATTGCGCAGCACGTCCGAAGGGGTGCTGGCGGCTCTCCTGCGATGAACGCCGCGCGCGACCACGCCGATCCGGTCCAGACCCGTGCCGCCGTCTGTGCCGTCGAAGACTGGCTGCGCGACGACGGCATCCCGGCGCCGAGTCGTGCCCAACTCGCCGCGGCGGTCAGACTCACCGCTCGCACCCTGGCCGTGCAGGCACCCGGTGCCAGCGTCGAGGTCCGTATTCCGCCATTTGTTGCGGTGCAATGTCTTGCGGGGCCACGACACACCCGCGGCACTCCGCCCAACGCCGTCGAGACCGATCCCCGAACCTGGCTGCTGCTGGCCACCGGTCTTCTGCAGGTGCCGGATGCGACCGCCACGGGCGCGCTCCGCCTCTCCGGGGCGCGTGCCGGTGAGATCGAAGCCTGGCTGCCAGTGGTGCCGCTGGGCGATTCCCGTCACACCTGAGCGGGGCCGCTGTGGCGCATGCGACATTTGCACTCTCGTGGGGCTGCTGAGCTGCGTTAATGGCCGCGGACATGCCGCAACACGCGAAGTCAATTCGTCGATGAGTCGAACGTTTCCGTAGACTCCACCACGTCACCATCCGTTCCCCGGGGAGCCGCCACATCGTGACCGTCCAGACAGCCGACACCTCTGAGTGGCTAGAGAACCCGCCCGGCGAGGAATGTGGTGTATTCGGGGTGTGGGCCCCCGGCGAAGAAGTCGCCAAGATGACCTACTTCGGCCTCTACGCGCTGCAACACCGCGGCCAGGAAGCGGCCGGCATCGCCGTCGCGGACGGGTCGCAAGTGCTGGTCTTCAAAGATCTCGGCCTGGTCAGTCAGGTCTTTGACGAGCAGACGTTGGCCGCCATGGAAGGGCACGTCGCCATCGGGCACTGCCGGTACTCCACCAGCGGCCAGCCGACGTGGGAAAACGCCCAACCGGTCTTCCGCAACACCGCGGCCGGCACCGGAGTCGCATTGGGACACAACGGCAATCTGGTCAACAGTGCCGAGCTGGTCGCCCGCGCCCGCGAGGCCGGGCTGATCAACCCCAGGGCGCCGGGCGCGGCCAACACCGACTCCGACGTGCTGGGCGCGCTGCTGGCACACGGCGCTGCCGACTCCACCCTGGAACAGGCCGCGATGGAACTGTTGCCGACCGTGCGTGGGGCGTTCTGCCTGACGTTCATGGACGAGAACACCCTCTACGCCGCCCGTGATCCCCACGGTGTGCGGCCGCTGTGTCTGGGACGGCTGGACCGCGGCTGGGTGGTCGCTTCGGAGACCGCCGCCCTGGACATCGTCGGCGCCTCGTTCGTCCGCGAGATCGAGCCCGGTGAGCTGCTGGCGATCGACGCCGATGGGGTCCGCTCGTCCCGGTTCGCCAACCCCGAGCCCAAGGGCTGCATCTTCGAATACGTCTACCTAGCGCGGCCGGACAGCACGATCTCCGGTCGTTCGGTGCACGGCACCCGCGTGGAAATCGGCCGCCGCCTGGCGCGCGAACACCCGATCGACGCCGACCTGGTGCTCGGTGTACCGGAATCCGGCACGCCCGCCGCGGTCGGCTACGCACAGGAGTCCGGCATCCCCTACGGCCAGGGCCTGATGAAAAACGCCTATGTCGGTCGCACCTTCATCCAGCCGTCGCAGACCATCCGTCAGCTCGGAATCCGGCTGAAGTTGAATCCACTCAAAGAAGTCATCCGCGGCAAGCGACTGATCGTCGTCGACGACTCGATTGTGCGGGGTAACACGCAGCGCGCGTTGGTCAGGATGCTGCGAGAGGCCGGCGCGGTCGAAGTCCACGTACGGATCGCGTCGCCACCGGTGAAGTGGCCGTGTTTCTACGGCATCGACTTCCCCTCGCCCGCCGAACTGATCGCCAACGCCGTCGAGGACGAAGACGAGATGCTCGAGGCCGTCCGGCATGCCATCAACGCCGACACGCTGGGCTACATCTCGCTGCGCGGCCTTGTCGCGGCGACTGAGCAGCCCACCTCGCGACTCTGCTCGGCGTGCTTCGATGGCAAGTATCCGATCGAATTGCCAAGCGAGACAGCGCTGGGCAAGAACGTGATCGAGCAGATGCTTGCCAACGCCGCGCGTGGGGCCGCGCACGCAGAGACCGTCGCCGAGCTCTCGCCGGAAGCCGAGCAGGCCGCCGTGCTGAGGCACCCCTAGCCGCAACGCTGTCGCTGCACCAGTGGCAGATACCTCGTGCCGGGCGACGACCGGTAGCCTTTAGCGCGATGACCGCCCGCGGAAAAGACCCGGCCACCCCGGGCGCGACCTATGCATCGGCCGGAGTCGATATCGAAGCCGGCGACCGCGCAGTCGAACTGTTCAAGCCATTGGCATCCAAGGCCACCAGACCCGAGGTGATCGGCAAGCTCGGCGGGTTCGCCGGGCTCTTCGCGCTGCGCGGTGGTTATCGTGAGCCGCTGCTGGCCGCATCCAGCGACGGAGTGGGCACCAAGCTGGCAGTAGCCCAGGCGATGGACAAGCATGACACCGTCGGCTTGGACCTGGTGGCGATGGTCGTCGACGATCTGGTCGTCTGCGGCGCTGAACCGCTTTTCCTGCTGGACTACATCGCGCTGGGCCGCATCGTGCCCGAGCGACTCAACGCGATCGTCGGCGGCATCGCCGAGGGCTGCGTGCGAGCGGGCTGTGCGCTGCTCGGCGGCGAAACCGCGGAGCATCCCGGCCTCATCGAACCCGACCACTACGACATCTCCGCCACCGGCGTCGGCGTGGTCGAGGCCGACGAAGTGCTCGGACCCGACCGGGTCAAGCCGGGCGACGTGATCATCGCGATGGGCTCCTCCGGGCTGCACTCCAACGGTTACTCCCTGGCCCGAAAGGTGTTGCTGGAGATCGACCACGGCAACCTGGAAGGTTATGTCGAGGAATTCGGACGCACACTCGGCGAAGAACTGCTGGAGCCGACGATCATCTACGCCAAAGACTGCCTGGCGCTGGCCGCTGAAACCCAGGTTCGCACCTTCTGCCACGTCACCGGCGGAGGGCTGGCCGGCAACTTGGAGCGCGTCATCCCCAACGGTCTACTCGCCGAGATGGACCGTGGAACGTGGACCCCGGCACCGGTATTCGCGATGATCGCCCAGCGTGGCCGCGTCTCGCGCGCCGAGATGGAGAAGACCTTCAACATGGGCGTGGGCATGCTTGCCGTCGTGGCGCCCGAAGACACCGACCGCGCGTTGGCGATCCTGACTGCCCGTCATCTCGACTGCTGGGTGCTCGGCACGATCAACAAAGGCGCCAAAGGTAGTCCGCGAGCAAAACTTGTTGGGCAGCACCCGAGGTTCTAGATTTCGGCTCGCTGGCGAGGCGAGCCCGCATAGCGGCCTAGCGACCCACGTCGCGCCAGGGATCGTCGCCCTCCGACTGGTCCGCGTCGTCACCGTCGGAACCGGACAGCTCGCGCTGGAGCCGATCGAAATCGGTCTGCGGTGAGCTGTATTTAAGGTCTCGAGCGACCTTGGTCTGCTTCGCCTTAGCCCGGCCACGGCCCATGGGGGAACCCCCTCGCGCAATAACGGAGCGGCCTAACGAGTAGGCGGCTCCGATCTCTTGTCGTTATTGTCCTGTGCACAGTTTAGCGTGCCTGCTGGCTGCGTGCTGTTGCGCCCCGCGGTGTGCAGCGACCTTCAGCGGGTCGTTCCCCGCAACCGCTCGACAGCCACTCGACCGGCACCTGGCCCGTCGTGCGCCGGCAGCGAGTCGGCGTCGATCATCGCCGCCACCGTCGCATCGCCGCCGCTGCGCAGAGCGGTGTCAGCTGGGATACCACGCTTGAGCAATGCCAGGGCCACCGGGCCCAGATCGACGTGGTCGACCACGGTTCCGAGCCGGCCCACCGGACGGCCGCCGGCCAGCACCGGATCGCCGGTGACCGGCCGATCCGCCGACCCGTCCAGGTGCACCAGAACCAGCATCCGCGGCGGTTTGCCCAGGTTGTGTACTCGAGCGACGGTCTCCTGGCCGCGATAGCAGCCCTTGTCCAGGTGAACCGCGGCGCCGATCCACCCCACTTCGTGGGGGATGGTGCGTTCGTCGGTGTCGACGCCGAGCCGGGGGCGCACTGCCGCGACCCGGTGGGCCTCATAGGCCCACATCCCGGCCGGGCGCACCCCGGTTTCGATCAACCGCCGTTGTGCGGCGGCGCAGTGGGTGCGGTCGAGAAGGATATCGAGCTCGATCTGGCCCGGATTGGCCTCGGGCATCCGGCGCACGAAACCGCCGCCGCTGCGCGGAGCCGCGGTCAGCTCGGTAGGCAGCGCGTCGACGCCGAGCGCGTCGAGTACCGCTTGGTCGGCGAGATGCGGCCCCAGCAGCGACAACACCGCCAGGTCGGCCGCGGCCGGAGTCACCTGCGACCAGAACACCATCTTGTGCAAGTAAGCCAACAGCGGTGTGCCGCGCCATGATTCGGTGTCCAGGTAGGTGACGCCGTCGAGTTCGGTCTGGACCCAGTGGTCTTCGACGCGACCTTGCCCGTCGAGGCTGAGTTTCTGGGTGCTCGCGCCGTCGGGAAGTGCGCCTACGTGCTGGGTGGAGATGCTGTGCAGCCAAGTCTGACGGTCGTCGCCGGTCAGGGTGAGCACGGCGCGATGCGACCGGTCGATGAGAGCGGCGCCGGTTTCGGCGGCGCGCTGCTCACCCAGCGGGTCGCCGTAGTGCCAAATGGCGCCCGCGTCGGGGCCGGTTTCAGGGGCAGGAACTGCAGACACAGGTCAACTCTACGGGCCAGGACGACGGTATTTCTGGTGGTGAC
>NZ_JBYCLA010000124.1:0-1944 GCF_057473665.1 Mycobacterium sp. TH-M25 | reverse complement strand
GGCCGTACCGCCGCCCAGGCGATCGAAGACGGTGTTGAGCCCCGCGACGTCTGGCGGGCGTTGTGCGTCGACTTCGACGTGCCCCGCGATCAGTGGTGAGGTTGCTTTCGGATTGAGTGTGCGCTCACGGTTTTGAGTGTGCGTCCAGGGCGGTAAATCGGCGCGCGAAATCGCGCCCTCAGCGCACACTCGACGCGGGCTCGCGGACTGTTGAAACGGCGTGTCGAACGTGAATCGAACAGATGTTCGGCTACTGTGGTGGTTATTCGGCGATGTCGACTTGTCGGTGGCCTTCTCTAGTGTCACGGCCAACCGACCGATACCGGTCACCGAGCACCGACTACAGGAGAAGCAACATGGCGCAAGTCCCCGACCGTGAAAAAGCCCTCGAGCTGGCGATGGCCCAGATCGAGAAAAACCACGGCAAAGGTTCGGTGATGCGTCTCGGTGACGAGATGCGTCAGCCGATTTCGGTCATTCCGACCGGGTCCATCGCACTGGACGTGGCCCTGGGTATCGGCGGTCTGCCACGTGGCCGGGTCGTGGAAATTTACGGCCCGGAGTCCTCGGGTAAGACCACTGTTGCACTGCACGCGGTGGCCAACGCCCAGGCGGCCGGCGGTGTCGCAGCGTTCATCGACGCCGAGCATGCCCTGGACCCGGAGTACGCCAAGAAGCTTGGCGTTGACACCGATTCCCTGCTGGTTAGTCAACCTGACACCGGTGAACAAGCCCTCGAGATCGCTGACATGCTGATCCGTTCTGGCGCGCTCGACATTGTGGTCATCGACTCGGTCGCGGCGCTGGTACCGCGCGCGGAGCTCGAAGGTGAGATGGGGGACAGCCATGTCGGACTGCAAGCCCGGTTGATGAGTCAGGCGCTGCGGAAGATGACTGGTGCGCTGAATAATTCGGGAACCACAGCGATATTCATCAACCAGCTCCGGGAGAAGATCGGCGTAATGTTCGGCTGTGGGTCCTGGTACACCAACGTCACCCTCGCCGACGGATCGACTGAGAAGCTCGGTAAGATCGTGGACGAAAAGATGGACGTCGAGGTTTTGTCCTACGACTTCGAGTCTGGCCGGATCGTGCCGCGCAAGGTGACCAATTGGTTCAACAATGGAAAAACCGAAGAGTTCTTGCACTTCAAGGTTGATCGAGCCGGCGGCGGGTCAGGACACGGCCACGCTAGCCTGGCGATGACTCGCAACCATCTCATCCGAACCCCGGGCGGTTGGCGCGAAGCCGAAGACATCAGCGTCGGTGACCGCGTGATGCTGGCACAACCAAGCCTGCTCAGTGATCAGCAGTGGGAAGTCGTGCTGGGTTCGTTGATGGGCGATGGGTGCCTATCCCCGCCAGTCCGGCAAGATTCCGAAGCTGCGCGGCTGAGGATGGGACACGGGGCCAAACAGGCTGAATATCTTGACTGGAAGGTCTCGCTACTGGAAAACATCCCCCACTGCCGCACCAGAAATGGCAAGGGCGCGGTGTTTGCGGACTTTACCCCACTCTCGGAACTCCACGAGTTGAGGTCCGCGGTTTATCTGGGCGACGGCAAGAAGTTCCTCTCCGAGGAGTACCTCAAGGCACTAACCCCGTTGGCTCTGGCCATCTGGTACATGGACGACGGTTCATTCAGCGTTCGGTCTAAGGGCCTACAGCAGCGGACTGAGGGCGGCAGTGGCCGCATCGAGATCTATGTGGAGGCAATGAGCGACGGGTCGCGGGTGCGCCTGCGTGACTACCTGCGCGACACCCACGGCCTGGACGTACGGCTACGGCATGCAGGTTCGGCAGGTAAGGCGGTGATGGTCTTCTCGACGCAAGCCACCGCCAAATTTCAGGAACTAATCGCGCCGTACATACACCCGTCCATGGCGTACAAGCTCTTGCCACGTTTCCGTGGTCGATTCGACGTGGAACCGCAGTTTGCTACAC
>NZ_JBYCLA010000123.1:0-10526 GCF_057473665.1 Mycobacterium sp. TH-M25 | reverse complement strand
TGGTGATGGCCGTCTACATCGTGATCCAGCTGGGTTACTGCTTCGGCCTCAAACACCAAGCGGTGATTGATATTTGCATCGTGTCGTCCGGCTTCGTGATCCGCGGCATCGCAGGTGCCGCTGCGACCGGTATTCACCTGACGCAGTGGTTCCTGCTGGTGCTGGCATTCGGATCGCTGTTCATTGCGGCCGGTAAGCGCTACGCCGAACTGCAGTTGGCCGAGCGTACCGGGGCCAAGATCCGCAAGTCGCTGGAGAACTACACCAGCACCTACCTGCGGTTCGTCTGGACTTTGTCGGCCACCGCGATGGTGGTCTGCTACGGGCTGTGGGCGTTCGATCGTGAACACGGTGAGGTTGGCTGGTTCGTGGTGTCGATGGTGCCGTTCACGATCGTGATTCTGCGCATGGCGGTCGACGTCGACGGCGGGGTGGCCGGCGAGCCGGAGGAGATCGCGCTACGCGACCGGGTGCTGCAGGTGCTGTTCCTCGTCTGGATCGGAACCATTGGTGCCGCAGTCATCCTCGGCTGAAGCCAGTCCAGAAACGCGCTCCCGCTGGCCGGCGCGCAAGCCGGTGGGCAGCGCGGCATTCCCCTACGACGTCACGGTCCGGGCCAGCCTCTGGGTCAGCGTCACCGTGGTCACCGTGTTGTTCGGCTGGGGCGCCTGGCAGCGCCGCTGGATGGCCGACGACGGGCTCATCGTCTTGCGCACGGTGCGAAACCTGTTGGCGGGCAATGGCCCGGTGTTCAACTCCGGTGAGCGGGTCGAAGCCAACACCTCGGTGGTGTGGACGTATCTGCTGTATGCCGTCAGCGCGCTGACCCGGCCGCTGCAGCTGGAATACGTGGCGCTGGCGCTGGCGCTCGGGCTGAGCCTGGCTGGCCTGGCGATGCTGATGCTGGGCACCGGCCGGTTGTTCGCGCCCAGCCTGGTGGGCCGGCGCGCGATCATGCTGCCAGCCGGCGCGCTGGCCTACATCGCGGTGCCGCCCGCGCGCGATTTCGCCACCTCGGGTCTCGAAAGTGGCTTGGTGATGGCCTATCTCGGGCTGCTCTGGTGGATGATGGTCTGCTGGGCGCAGGCCAAGAAGGGCCGCCCACCGGGACGGGTGTTCACGCTCGCGCTTGCTTTCGTGGGCGGCTGCAGCGTCCTGGTGCGTCCCGAGTTGGCTCTGATCGGCGGCGGGGCGCTGATCATGGTACTGATCGCCACCCGGGGCGGCCGGCGGCGGCTGGAGATCGTTCTCGCCGGCGGCCTGCTGCCGGTGGGTTACCAGATTTTCCGAATGGGCTATTACGGCTTGCTGTTTCCGGGCACTGCGCTGGCCAAGGATGCTGCCGGTGACAAGTGGTCACAGGGCCTGATCTATCTCTCGAACTTCAACGGTCCCTACGTGCTGTGGGTGCCGATGCTGCTGTTGACGGGGCTGGGCCTGCTGTTGTGGGTCTCCGCGCGCCGTCATAAAGACGAGTTGAGCACCGCCACAACGGCTCCGGGTGGTGGCCCGCTGGCGCGGACAGTGCAGAGTCCCGCAGCGGTCGTGATTTTCATCGTAGTCAGTGGGCTGTTGCAGGCGCTTTACTGGATCCGCCAGGGCGGCGACTTCATGCACGGCCGAGTGCTGCTGGCCCCGCTGCTGTGTCTGCTCGCGCCGGTCGCGGTGGTGCCGGTGGTGGTGCCCGAGGGGACCCGGCTGTCGCGCGAGGCCGGCTATTGGCTGGCCGGCGCGGTGAGCGCGTTGTGGATGTCGGTGGCGGGCTGGGCGCTGTGGGCGGCCAATTCGCCCGGGCTGGGCGACGGCGCCACCCGGGTCGGCTACAGCGGCATCGTCGACGAGCGGCGGTTCTACGCTCAGGCAACGGGTCACGCGCATCCGCTGACGGCCGCCGACTATCTGGACTATCCCCGGATGCGCGCCGTTCTGGTGGCCCTCAACAACACCCCGGAGGGCGCGCTGCTGCTGCCGTCGGGCAATTACGACCAGTGGGATCTTGTCCCGCCCATCCCACCCAAGGATGGCCCGCCGCCGCAACACGGCCCGCACGCCGTCTTTTTCACCAACCTCGGCATGGTCGGCATGAATGTCGGGCTCGATGTCCGGGTGATCGACCAGATCGGGCTGGCCAATCCGCTGGCAGCGCACACCGCGCGGTTGCAGCACGGCCGGATCGGGCACGATAAGAACCTTTTCCCGGACTGGGTGATCGCGGACGGGCCGTGGGTGAAGTGGTACCCGGGGGTGCCGGGCTACCTGGACCAGAACTTCGTCCAGCAGGCCGAGGCGGCGCTGAAATGCGAAGGCACCCAGCAGGTCCTGAATTCGGTGCGCGGACCAATGACTTTCCACCGCTTCTTCTCGAACCTGCTGCACTCGGTGCAGTTCACCCGCTACCGTATCGACCGCGTCCCGCGCTACGAGCTGATCAGGTGCGGATTGGTGGTGCCGGAGTCGAGCGGCCCGCCGTTCGCCCGTCCGCCCTACGCCGGGGTGCCCGCCACCGGGCCATAGCCCAAGGTCGAGAGTATGGGCTGAAGAATTTTCGCTCCGATTTGGTGCGACCGGCGCGCCACGGTCCGATTAGCGTCCAGCAATGCCGAATATGTAGTCTTATCGGCGAACAACCGCTCGTCGGCACATTCACAGCGTGGTGGTCCGCAGCCGAAATGAGCGGGCCCGCACGCAGGCGGAGGACCGGTTGTGGGCCTACGTCGATGAGAGTTCAGACCGCGACATGTGGTTGACTACGGAAGCACAGCTGCGCCGTCCGGCTTCAACGCAGGTCCGAATGACTTGCTGGAAACCGGACATCCAAGGCCGGCGCGCTCGGCAACGATGCGGGCCAAGCAGCGGCCCACTGAGAAGCCGGCAATCAGGGCGATGCAGTCCGACCCACATAGTTGGGCCCGACAATGAATAAGGAAGCAAGAATGAGGCTTGTTGACAGGTTTCGCGACGCGGCAAATGGCTTGCCGCGCCGGCTCGCGCTAGGGGCTGCCGCGGCGGCTCTGCTGCCGGGCCTGATCGGCGTCGTGGGCCAGACCGCGGACGCAAACGCGTTCTCCCGGCCGGGTCTGCCCGTCGAGTACCTGCAGGTGCCGTCGGCAGCCATGGGGCGTGACATCAAGGTCCAGTTCCAGAGCGGTGGCGCCAACTCGCCCGCCGTTTACCTGCTCGACGGTCTTCGTGCGCAGGACGACTTCAACGGCTGGGACATCAACACCCCCGCGTTCGAGTGGTTCCTGCAGTCCGGACTGTCCCCGGTGATGCCGGTCGGCGGCCAGTCGAGCTGGTACACCGACTGGTACAAGCCGGCGTGCGGCAAGGCCGGTTGCCAGACCTACAAGTGGGAGACGTTCCTCACCAGCGAGCTGCCCGCGTTCCTGGCCTCCAAGAGCGTCAAGCAAGAAGGTAGTGCGGCGGTCGGCCTGTCGATGGCCGGCGCTTCGGCGCTGAACCTGGCCAACTACCACCCCGCGCAGTTCATCGAGGTCGGCTCGTTCTCCGGTCTGATGGACCCCTCGCAGGGCATGGGACCGTCGCTGATCGGTCTGGCCATGGGTGACGCCGGCGGCTACAAGCCCGCCGACATGTGGGGGCCCAAGGAAGACCCGGCGTGGGCGCGTAACGACCCGCTGCTCAACGTCAGCAAGACCGTCGCCAACAACACCCGCGTGTGGATGTACTGCGGTAACGGCAAGCCGTCGGAACTCGGTGGCGACAACCTGCCGGCCAAGTTCCTCGAGGGCTTCGTGCGAACCAGCAACATCAAGTGGGAAGACGCCTACAAGGCCGCCGGCGGCAACAACGCGGTGTTCAACTTCGACGCCAACGGCACGCACGACTGGCCGTACTGGGGCGCTCAGCTGCGCGCCATGATTCCTGACATGCAGGCGCACCTCGGGGCTACTCCGGGTGCAGGCCCCGGCGCGGGCGCTCCGGCCGCCTCGGCGACCGGCCAGCACACCTGAGCCCAGCCACATCTGAGCCCGGCCACATCTGGGCCCAGCCACACCTGAGCCCAGCACGGAACGGCCGACGGCGGCGATCTCACCAGGTCGTCGCCGTTCGCCGTTTCCGGCGTCCGCTTCGACTGGGTGTGATTAGCTACCTTGCGGAAGCGGGGGCCGACTTGCAGCTCCCGCGTTGGCGGTCGAGCGACAAGCGAGGTCAGGAATGAGAAGTCTGTCGATGCTGCTGCGGCTCCTGGGCGCCGCCGTACTGACGGTCGGTGGCTTTCTCGGGACACAGCTGAGCGCGGCCCGGGCCGCCGGCTACGAGACGCTGATGGTGCCCTCCGCGGCGATGGGCCGCGACATCCCGGTGCAATTTTTGGCCGGCGGCCCGCACGCGGTCTATCTGCTGGACGCTTTCAACGCCGCACCGGACGTCAGCAACTGGGTGACCGCGGGCAACGCGATGAACACCCTCGCCGGCAAGGGGATATCGGTGGCGGCCCCGGCGGGCGGCGCCTTCAGCATGTACACCAACTGGGAGCGCGACGGCGGCAAGCAGTGGGACACCTTCTTGTCGCAGGAGCTGCCGGACTGGCTGGCTGCAAACAAGGGTCTGGCCCCCGGTGGGCACGGCGCGGTGGGCGCGTCGCAGGGCGGGTACGGTGCGATGGCGCTGGCCTGCTTCCACCCCGACCGCTTCGGCTATGCCGGCTCGCTGTCGGGCTTCCTGTACCCGTCGAACACCACGACGAACGGCGCGATCCTGGCGGGCCTGCAGCAGTTCGGCGGCGTCGACGGCAACGGCATGTGGGGCGCCCCGCAGCTGGGCCGCTGGAAGTGGCATGACCCCGAGGTGCACGCGATGCTGCTGGCGCAGAACAACTCGCGGATCTGGGTCTGGAGCCCGACGAGCATGGGTGGCGACGCGGCGGCCATGATCGGGCAGGCCGGCGCGGCGATGGGCGACGCCCGGTTCTTCTACCAGGAGTACCGCAACGTCGGCGGGCACAACGGCCACTTCGACTTCGCCGGCGGCAGCAACGACTGGGGTTCGTGGAGCGCGCAGCTCGGCGCGATGTCCGGCGACATCGTCGGCGCCATCCGCTGACTCGTCGGGCAATCGTGGTGCCGCGAGCCGGTACCGTGAATGAAAGCTCGACGGCGCTGGGTCTGTCGGCTGTGCCACCGACCGACTCTGCTAGCAGGAGACCATGGCTGTGAAATCGCGGCGGAAACGCCGTCGTCGAATCCTGGCGTTGATCGCCGCCGCCGCAGTGGCGTTGGTGGTGGGCCTGGTCATCGCGGCCGTCGTGGGAGTGCTGCGTCAGCGTCAGGGCGCGCCGAGCGCGATCCCGCCCAGCATCGTGCCGCCGACCAGCGGCGGTTTGCCCTCGCACCCGCACAAGCCACGGCCCGCCACGCAGGACTCCAGCTGCCCCGACGTGCAACTGCTCGCGATCCCCGGCACCTGGGAATCGTCGCTGCAGGACGACCCACTCGACCCGGTCCAGTTCCCCAAGGCGTTGTTGCTCAACGTCACCCGGCCGATCCGTGAGCAATTCAAGTCCAGCCGGGTCGAGACCTACACCGTTCCCTACACCGCGCAGTTCCGTAACCCGTTGGGCGGCCCACCGCAGATGTCGTACGACGACAGCCGGGCCGAGGGTACCCGCGCTGCGGTCAAGGCGATGACGGACATGACCGCCAAATGCCCGCTGACCAGCTATGTGCTGGTGGGTTTTTCGCAGGGCGCGGTGATTGCCGGTGACATCGCCAGCGACGTCGGCAATGGGCGCGGCCCAGTCGACGACGACCTGGTGCTCGGTGTGACCCTGATCGCCGACGGCCGTCGCCAGCAAGGGGTGGGTCAGGAGATCGGCCCGAACCCGCCGGGCGAGGGCGCCGAGATCGTCCTGCAGGAGGTGCCGGTGCTGTCCACCCTCGGTCTGACGATGACGGGCCCCCGGCCAGGCGGCTTCGGTGCGCTCAACGGCAAGACCAACGAGATCTGCGGGCCTGGCGACCTGATCTGCGCCGCCCCGCCGGAGGCGTTCAGCCTGGCCAATCTCCCCCGGACGCTGGACATCCTCGCAGGCGGCGCGGGCGCGCCGGTGCACGCGCTCTACGCCACCACCCAGTTCTGGAGTCTGGACGGCCTGCCGGCCACGGAGTGGACGTTGAACTGGGCGCACACCGCGATCGAGAACGCGCCCCATCCCAGACACGGCTGAACTGGCATCACAGGTCACAGTTGCGACAAGAGGTACGTTCAGATTTGGTTCGCGACGCGCCGCCCACTAACATTAAGAGAAATTTAAGAGCAGCTGCGTCTGGCGATCGCTACGACGCGTTGCGGATCGCCGGGCGTGCCGTCTGTACCATCTGGGAAGTTTGCTCTTCGCGACATCCCTGCGCAGGCGAAACGTGCGGAGTCCGACTGGCCGACCCCGTCGGATTTAGCCGTCGGACCCGACCGCAGCACTGCGGCCGGCCGAGAACAGTTCTGACAGGAGTGCATTCATGGCGTACCACAACCCGTTCCTTGGCAAGGACGGCCAGATCAGGTTCCCGGACAACACCGACCTGGTCCGTCACGTCGAGAAGTGGGCCAAGGTGCGCGGCGACCAGCTCGCCTATCGGTTCCTCGACTTCTCGTCCGAACGCGACGGCGTCGCCAAGGACATCTCCTGGGCCGAGTTCGGCGCGCGCAACCGCGCGATCGGCGCCCGGTTGCAGCAGGTGACCCAGCCGGGTGACCGCGTTGCGATTCTCTGCCCGCAGAGCCTGGACTACCTCACCGCTTTCTTCGGCACGCTTTACGCCGGCCGGATCGCGGTGCCGCTGTTCGACCCCGCCGAGCCGGGGCACGTTGGCCGGTTGCACGCGGTGCTCGACGACTGCACCCCGGCGGCGATCCTGACCACCAGCGACTCCGCCGAGGGGGTGCGTAAGTTCTTCCGTAGCCGTCCGGCCAAGGAGCGGCCACGCGTGATCGCCGTCGACGCCGTGCCCAACGACGTCGCCTCGACCTGGGAGCCGATCCTGGCCGGCCGGGAGACGGTCGCCTATTTGCAGTACACGTCCGGCTCGACCCGCACCCCGACCGGCGTTCAGATCACGCATCTGAACCTGCCCACCAACGTGGTCCAGGTGATTCACGCGATGGAGGGGCAGGAGGGCGACCGCGGTGTGAGCTGGCTGCCGTTCTTCCACGACATGGGTCTGATCACCGCCCTGTTGTCAACGGTCGTCGGCTACCGCTTTACCTTCATGACGCCCGCCGCCTTCGTCCGCCGGCCCAGCCGGTGGATCCGCGAGCTCGCGCGCAAGGAAGGCGAGACCGGCCAGACCCTTTCTGCGGCACCCAACTTCGCTTTCGAGCATGCCGCGCTGCGGGGTCTGCCGAAGGACGGCGAGCCGCCGCTGGACCTGAGCAACGTCAAGGCGATCCTCAACGGCAGCGAGCCGGTGTCGGCGGTGTCGATCCGCAAGTTCAACGAGGCGTTCGGCCCGTACGGCTTCCGGCCGCAGGCGATCAAGCCGTCCTACGGACTGGCCGAGGCGACGCTGTTCGTCTCGACCACCCCGATGCAGGAGTCGCCCACGATCATCAACGTCGACCGGGAGGCGCTGAACAACCAGCGCTTCGTCGAGGTGGCCGCCGACGCGCCCAACGGCGTCGCGCAGGATTCCGCCGGCAAGGTCGGGATCAGCCAGTGGGCGGTGATCGTCGACGCCGAGTCAGCCACCGAATTGCCCGACGGGCAGATCGGCGAAGTCTGGTTGCACGGCAACAACATGGGCGTCGGATACTGGAACCGCAAAGAAGAGAGTCGGGCGACGTTCGAGAACATCCTCAAGTCGCGCACCGAGCCGTCGCGTGCCGAGGGCGCCCCTGACGACGGCACCTGGGTCCGCACCGGTGACTACGGCACGTACTACAAGGACCAGCTCTACATCACCGGCCGCGTCAAGGACTTGGTGATCGTCGACGGGCGCAACCACTACCCACAGGATTTGGAAGAATCCGCGCAGCAAGCCAGCCGGGCGCTGCGCACCGGATACGTGGCCGCCTTCTCGGTGCCGGCCAACCAGTTGCCGCAAGCTGTCTTCGACAACCCGCATGCGGGGCTGAAGTACGACCCGGACGACACGTCCGAGCAACTGGTGATCGTCGCCGAGCGGGCCGCCGGTGCGCACAAGCTCGACTACCAACCGATCGCCGACGACATCCGGGCGGCGATCGCCGTCCGGCACGGGGTCACCGTGCGCGACCTGCTGCTGGTGACGGCCGGATCGGTACCCCGGACCTCCAGCGGCAAGATCGGCCGCCGCGCCTGCCGCGCCGCCTACCTCGACGGCACCCTGCGTGCCGGCACTGTCGCCCCGAACGCATTTCCGGACCAAACTGATTGATCGCGAACATGACTGACATCGACCTCGACTCCCCAGCGGCCACCGACTTCGGTGCACCGAAGGCTCGCACCGACATGACCGTCGCCGAGGTGCGGCGCTGGCTGCGCGATTGGATCGCACGGGCAACTGGGCAGTCGCCCGACACGATTGCCGAATCCACGCCGATGGTGGAACTCGGTCTGTCGTCCCGCGACGCGGTGGCGATGGCCGCCGACATCGAGGACCACATCGGGGTCACGGTCTCGATCGCCGTCGCGTTCGAGCACCCGACGATCGAGTCGCTGGCCACCTGGATCGTCGAGGGCGACCCCGAGACCGAGGCGGACCACGACGACACCGACTGGACCCGCACCGGTCCGGTCGAGCGCGTCGACATCGCCGTCGTCGGACTGGCCACCCGACTGCCCGGCGACATGAACACTCCCGACGAGACCTGGCAGGCGTTGCTGGAGGGTCGCGATGCGATCACCGACCTGCCCGCGGGCCGCTGGTCGGAGTTCACCGAAGAACCACGGCTGGCCGAGCGCATCAAGAACGCGCGCACCCGCGGCGGCTACCTGAGCGACATCAAAGGCTTTGACTCGGAGTTTTTCGCGATGTCCAAGACCGAAGCCGACAACGTCGACCCTCAGCAGCGGATGACCCTGGAGCTGACCTGGGAGGCCCTCGAGCATGCCCGCATCCCGGCGTCCAGCCTGCGCGGGGAGTCCGTCGGCGTGTTCGTCGGCACCTCGGTGATGGACTACAGCTACCTGGCGATGTCGGACCCGACCGTCGCCCACCCGTACGCGATCACCGGTACCGCGAGTTCGATTGTGGCCAACCGTGTTTCGTACTTCTTCGACTTCCACGGCCCGTCGGTCGCGGTGGACACCGCCTGCTCGAGCTCGTTGGTCGCCACCCACCAGGCGATCCAGGCGCTGCGCAACGGCGAGTGTGACGTCGCGATGGCCGGTGGTGTCAACGCGCTGATCACCCCGGCCGTGACACTCGGTTTCGACGAGATCGGCCAGGTGCTCTCACCCGACGGCCGGATCAAGTCGTTCTCCGCCGACGCCGACGGCTACACCCGTTCCGAGGGTGGCGCGATGCTGGTGCTCAAGCGGGTCGACGACGCACGCCGTGACGGCGATGCGAGCCTCGGGGTGATCGCCGGTAGCGCGGTCAACCACGACGGCCGCTCCAACGGCCTGATCGCGCCCAACCCCGACGCGCAGGCCGACGTACTGCGCCGGGCCTACAAGGACGCCGGCATCAACCCGCGCACCATCGACTACGTCGAGGCGCACGGCACCGGCACCGTGCTCGGCGACCCGATCGAGGCTCAGGCACTGGGCCGGGTGATCGGTCGCGGCCGCCCAGCCGACAAACCGCTGCTCCTCGGCGCCATCAAGACCAATGTGGGACACATGGAGTCAGCGGCCGGTGCGGCCAGCCTGACCAAGATGGTGCTGTCGCTGCAGCACGGCAAGCTGCCGCCGTCGATCAACTATGCCGGGCCCAACCCTTACATCGACTTCGAGGCATCGCATCTGAAAGTCCTTGACACCAAATCGGATTGGCCGCGTTATGGCGGCTACGCGGTTGCGGGCGTGTCCAGCTTCGGCTTCGGTGGGGCCAACGCCCACGTGGTGCTGCGTGAGGTGCTGCCCCGCGACGTGGTCGAGCGTGCGACGGAGCCTTCCGACGAAAAGCCTGCTGAGGCAACAGCCTCCGATGAGCACGTCGAGCTGGTCGGCGGCATGCGGTTCGATGAGTACGGCGAGTTCATCGACGGCGACAAGCCCACCGATGGCGAGTACGAGCTGCCCGGCGTCACCGAGGAAGCGCTGCGGCTCAAAGAGATTGCGCTGCAAGAGCTGGCCGCCGAGGAGGCCACGGCGCCGGTGGTGCCGCTGGCGGTGTCGGCATTCCTGACGTCGCGCAAGCGGGCCGCCGCGGCCGAACTCGCCGACTGGATGGAATCCCCGCAGGGACAAGCGTCGTCGCTGGAGTCGATCGGGCGGGCGCTGTCGCGCCGCAACCACGGCCGCTCGCGCGCGGTGGTGTTGGCCCACGACCACGAGGAAGCCGTCAAGGGGCTGCGGGCGCTCGCCGAAGGCAAACAGAAGCCCTACGTGTTCAGCACCGACGGCCCGGCCACCAACGGCC
>NZ_JBYCLA010000122.1:0-3874 GCF_057473665.1 Mycobacterium sp. TH-M25 | reverse complement strand
GCCCGCGCGATGTTCATTCAGACGCGCGCCCAGACCTGTGACCAGTTGGCCGAAACCATCCGTGAGCTAGGGCCAGATCTCACCGAGGCTCACATTTCTCAACTCGTCACCTATGCCATGGCCGGCGCCGACGGACTCTTCATCGCCAAGGAGATCGGCGGCGACGCAGTGGATCTGATCGCCCTCTTCGAGTTGCACGCCCGCGCGTTGTACGACACCGCACTGCGGTTGATCACGGAAGGCCAGTAAGGGAAAACATGACGGCCCACGCGGATCTGCACAGCGAGCACGGCGCCCGCCGCGGTGAGCACCCGGGGCGGTCACTGAATCCGGTGATCAAAGTCCATGACCTGGCCTGGCTGGAGTTCCAGAAGCCGGATCTGCTTCGGGCAGAGGTATTTGCGCACGCGTTCGGCTTCACGACGGTGTCGCGCAGCGGCGGCGAGCTGTATCTGCGCGGCAGTGACGCGGGCGCGCCGTGTGTGCTGATGCGCCGCGGGGCGACATCACGCTTCGTCGGTACGGCGTTCGCGGCAAATGACGAGGCCGACGTGCGACGACTGGCCACCGCGAACGGAACGCGGCCACGCGCCTTACCCGATGCGATCGGCGGTCTCGCGGCCGATCTGACCGATCCCAGCGGGATGCCGGTTCGCGTGGTCGCGGGTGTCCGTCGACTCGCCGCACTCCCGGCCCAGTCGGTGGCGACGTTCAACGTCGGCGCGGACGTTCTGCGCGCCAACACGGTTCAGCGGCCACCCCGGCAACCGGCGCGGATTCAGCGGCTCGGGCATGTGGTGTTGCAGACGACCAAGTATCGCGAGTCGCTGAATTGGTACCTCGACCAACTCGGCATGATCGTCAGCGACTTCCTGTTCTTTCCCGGTCAGCGCGATCTCGGGCCGACGATGAGCTTCATGCGCTGCGACCGTGGCCAGACCCTGGCCGACCACCACACGGTCGCGCTCGCACTGGGGCCGACCAACCGCTACGTCCACTCGGCGTACCAGGTGTGCGACCTCGACGCCCTCGCTGCCGGCGGAGAGTACCTGAAAGACTCCGGCTACCAACGCAGCTGGGGGATTGGCAGACATATCCAGGGCAGCCAGATCTTCGACTATTGGCGCGACCCCGACGGATTCATGGTCGAACATTTCATCGACGGAGACATGTTCGACTGCACGCTGGAACCAGGCTGGGCGCCGTTCACCGGATCCGGCTTGGCCCAGTGGGGCCCGCCGGTCACCAAGGACTTCCTCGGGACCAACCCGCGATCCCTGCCCCACGAAGCGCGGTCGATGATCGCCGCACTGCGCGCAGACAACGAATTCGACATCCGTCGCCTGATCGGCCTGATGAAAGTAGCCACGTCATGACCCTTTCGATCCTGCGCACCGCCGACGCCTGGTGGGTCACCACGGCGGCCGGGGCCGTCAAGGTCGACAGCGACGCCACCACGACGGCGGGGCTCCTGGCCGACCGCGCCGCCGTCACCGCGGCCGCGTCGGGTTCCGCCGCGGTACCCGTCGAGAGCCTGGCACTGCTCTCGCCGCTGACCGCGCCGTGCCGAGTGGTGGCGCAGATGACCAACTTCACCTCGCACGTCGAAGACGCCGGCATGGACCCGACGTCGATTCCACTCACGTTCTTCCGCAAGGCATCCGGGTCCATCGCCGGGCCGTCCGACGATATCGTCAAGCCGTCGCACGTCAAGTTCCTGGACTACGAAGTCGAGATCGGTCTCGTGATCGGTCGCGAGATCCCGGTCGGCACCGAGGTCTCCGAAGCGAACCTGGCCGACTACATCGCCGGTCTGGTAGTGACCAACGATGTGTCGGCCCGGGATGTCCAGCTCCCCAAAACCCAGTTCTACGAGTCGAAGTCGTATCCGACGTTCACGCCGGCCGGTCCGGCGCTGGTGCTGCTGGACGCCGGTGAACTCAAACGCTTCGGCGAACTGCGCCTCCAGTTGCGGGTCAACGGCGAACTCCGCCAGAACGCCATCGTCGACGGCGACATGATCTACCCGCCGGTACAGGCGCTGCAGGGGCTGGCTCGCTTTCAGCGACTGGACCCGGGTGACGTCGTCTTGACCGGAACCCCGGTGGGCACCGCACTCAGCGCGCCGCCCAAGCCGATCGAAATCATCGGCTCGCTGCTGCCGCCCGCCGTCAAGTGGAAGGCGTTCTTCAGCCGCCAGGCCAAGAATCCGAAGTACTTGCAGGACGGCGACATTGTGGAAGCTGCGGTTGCCACCGACGACGGAGCGATCGACCTGGGTTCTCAACGCAACGTGGTGAGGTACGCGTGATGCGTCGCGCGCCCGCCGGCATACCGGTCTACCGACCGGACATCTACGCGACCGAGGCCATTGTCGACCCGCATCCGCACTACGCCCGGCTTCGCGAACTGGGTCCCGTGGTGTGGCTGCCGAAGCAGCGGGTGTGCGCGTTGCCTCGGTTCGGCGAGTGCAAGGCCGTGCTGCGCGACGACAAGACGTTCGTCTCCGCCAACGCGGTAGCGCTCAATCCCATCAGCAATCGACTTTCCCACGGCACGACACTGGCCAGCGACGGCGCCGAGCACAGCCTGCGGCGCAAACTCGTGGCGCACCGGATGCTGCCGAGGGCGTTGCGTGCCATCAGCGACAGCGTGGACGAGCAGGCCGCTCAAGTCGTCGATGCCGCGCTGGGTAAGGGCGAGATCGACGGCGTGGCAGACCTCGCGACCGCGTTGCCGTTGGCGGTGGTGCCAGACCTGGTCGGGTGGCCGCGCGACCAGCGCGAGCATCTCCTCACCTGGGCCGGGGCGACATTCGACGTCCTGGGTCCGCTGAATCGGCAGTGGCTCAGAGCATCTCCGTCGAGTGTCCAGATGCTGCGCTTCGCGCGCCGCGTTGTTCGCCACCGCAGTGTGATCGAAGACAGCCTGGGCCACGACGTTCTGACCGCGGCAGACCAAGGGCGGCTGTCGCGCAGCGAATGTCCACCGCTGATGGTCGACTACATGGCTCCCTCGCTGGACACCACGATCAGCGCGATCTCCAGTGCGCTGCAATTGTTCGCGATATTTCCGGAGCAATGGGAGATCCTGAAGGGCAATCGGAATCTGATTCCGAATGCCGTCAACGAAGTCGTCCGCTACGAGTCGCCGGTGCGCGCCTTCGCGCGAAAAACCTTTCGGAAGAAGATCATTGGCGAGGCCACGCTCCCCGCTGGGTCGCGAGTCCTGGTGATCTACGCCTCGGCCAATCGCGACGAGCTGGAATGGGACCAACCCGACGTGTTCGATGTCCGACGCGACGCCACCCGACAGCTGGGCTTCGGCCACGGTGCCCATGCCTGCGCCGGGCAGGGATTGGCCCGCCTGGAAACCGAGGCGATGTTGCGTGCGTTGGCGGATCGTGTGGATCGGATCGAGCTGACCGCACCGCCAACGTGGGCCGTCAACAACATCATTCGGCGCCACGAACGCCTGCCGCTCAAGCTCATTGCCGCCTGAGCGGCCGCACCTACTTCAGCTCAAACGACGACAGGCCCAGCAGGCGGCGCGCGACCACCAATTGCTGGATCTGTTGGGTGCCTTCGAAGATGTCCATGATCTTCGAGTCGCGGGCCCACTTCTCCAGCAGCGTCTCTTCCGAATAGCCGATGGTGCCGGCCAATTCGACCGCCTTGAGGGTGATGTCGCTGCCGACCCGGCCGGCCTTGGCCTTCGACATCGAGGCCTCTTTGGAGTTGGGAATGTTGTTGTCGGCCTGCCAGGCCGCACGCAGGGTCAGCTGGTAGGCCGACTCCCACTCGGCCTCCATCCGCAGGAACTCGGCCGCGGCGGCGCTCTGCACTTGAGCGGGCTTGTCGTAGGAGATCTCCAC
>NZ_JBYCLA010000121.1:0-4263 GCF_057473665.1 Mycobacterium sp. TH-M25 | reverse complement strand
GCCACCTGCCTGCGGTGCGCCGTGCTGGGAACGTCACGCGACGTAACCATCGCCGCAACGCTTCTGGAGGTACTGACGGCCACAGGCGCTGACGAAGAGTGGAACTGCTCGAAGTCCTGCTCTGATGTGCGGCTCGTCTCGCGGCTGCGCCGCCTGGCTGTCAGCGCACAAGTGCTGGGAGAGCTTTACGGGCCGAACTGGGGCGCAGTGATGCTGACGGCCCTGCGGATCGAGGCCGCGGATTTTCATCTGTTGCACCATCTGGTCCGTGCACACGACCCGGGGCGTGTGCTGATCCATAACGGCCGGCACTCGCTTGCGGCTTATCACTTGGCGACCGTGGTCACCCCGTGGACCGCCACCGGCGGCGGGGCCGTCACCCCGATGCTGCGCGGCGCGGTCGGAATTCGGCTGGCCGTGGCATTGGCGGCCACAGCGGCGGGCGTTGCCCCGGCATGGCTGGACCACCTGCCCGCTCCGGTCCTGTGACCGCGATACCCGCCGAGACGATTCACGCGGGTATCGGTGCGGACACGGTAGTACCCACCCCTGGTGGGTTCGTGCCGACATCGGACTTATCTATCGGTGACGGCGTTTTCGGCTCCGACGGACATCCGACGGTCATCACCGGGATCTCCGACCACGGGATCCGGCCCACTGTCGACGTGTCGTTTGCCGATGGCGCCCGTGCACTCGCCACGACCGAGCAGTTGTGGCTGGCGCTCGACGGAGCAACCGGGAACGAGGGCTACTACCGCAGCTGCGACATCGCCGCGAACCTGGCTCTGCCCGATGGAACCGCGCGCTGGTCGATCCGGCTGACCGAGCCGGTGGCCTTCCTTCCGGTTGGACCCACCGCCGTGGATCCGATGACGTTCGGCGAGGAGCTGCGCAGCGGGCTCGTCGAATCCGAGGCCGAGCTGGTGCCCTACCTGATCAACGGAATCGACGTCCGCCGTGACGTTCTGGCGGGGATGCTCGGCGGCAAAGCCGCTCTGCCCGCCTCAGCTTCGGTACTGGCCACAGCGGCATTCGCGTCGCTGGTGCGCTCGCTGGGCGGGATTCCCGAGTTCGAGCGAGCCGGATTCGGTCACCGGATCGTGCCTCGCCACGGAGGGCGGCGGTACATCACCGCAGTTGCGAGTGCCGGCGAGGTGTCCGAACGTGCTGTCACCGTGGCTGCGGCCGACGGGCAGTTTCTCACTGGCGGGGACTACGTGCTGTGCTGTGGCGGCTGGGGGCGTCCATGACATCGACATTGCTCGTTCCGGCCGGATTTCCGACAACCGCGCCCTCACCGGCAACCCCGCGAGTGCTGCGCGAGTACCAAGTCGAAGCCGCTGACGCGGTTTTAGAGGCTTTCTCGCGCAACGTGATTGGACCTGCCGTCGTACTTCCGACCGGTTCGGGAAAAACCACGGTGATCGCCGAGCTGACCCGCCGCGATGTGGTTGCAGGAGGCCGGGTCCTGCTGGTGGCACACCGCAACGAGTTGATCGAGCAGATGGCCGATGCGGTGGTGGCGGTAAACCCGGGCGGACCGGTACCGGCCAGGATCGGCGGACCGCACCGCGGCGACCCGGGAGCCCAGATCGTCTCCGCCACAGTGCAATCCCTGCAGAGCGAAAAATCGTTGTCCCGACTGGGAGTGCGCGATCTCGTTATCGTCGACGAGGCTCATCATGCGGTGGCAACGACCTACCGCAAGGTTCTCGACCACGTCCATGACCTCGGCGGCCGCCGCGCCGGATTCACCGCCACCATGACCCGCAGCGACCCCGGCAAAGGTGAGCCGCCGCTGCGTACGGTCTGGCAAGAGGTCGTTTTCGAGCGCGACCTCGCATGGGCAATCGAGAACGGGTTCCTGCTGCGCCCCGAGGGCGTGACGGTGGACGTCGGCATCGACTCGTCGATCCTGACCACCGGACGCGGCGGTGAATTCACCGACGAATCGGCCGAAGAGGCGATGATGCGTGACACCACGCTCAACGCGACCGTGGACGCCGTGATGACCAGGACCGGTGGCCGGTCCACCATCGTGTTCGGGGCTTCTCTGGTCCACTGCGAGCAACTGGCCACGCTGCTTGTCGCGCAAGGCATTACCGTCGAAGTCGTCGTAGGATCAACATCCACCCGGACCCGTGATGGCATTTATCGCCGCTTCCGCTCCGGGCAGGCTCAGGTGCTCGTCACCGTCGACGTGCTCACCGAGGGGGCCGACTTCCCCCGCTGCGAGGTCGTGGTGCTGGCCCGCCCGACCAAAAGCCAGACTCGACTGGTCCAGTGTGTGGGCCGGGCACTACGCCCACACACCTTCGACGACGGAACGATCAAAGAGAACGCGCTCGTCATCGATCTGGTCGGCGCCGGGTCACTGGGACTGATCGTCAAGACCCAGCTCGACGCCGAGATCCGCCACCAGCGCGAACAGGGACTCGGCTGCGGTTGCGAACAGCCCTGCGCCGGCGACTGTGCACTGTCGTGCACCGGCGTTGGCTGCGGATGCAACTGTGACTGCGCCGGGCAGGGCGTCGGATCGGATATGAGCGTTCCGGAAACCTCCGCGGTGCCGTGCACCTGCACATGCACTCAGGCGTTCGGCCTGTGCCGCTGCGGGTGCCAGTGCGACACCCATCGTGTTGATCCGCTGACCAGCTTCGACCCGGTCAGTGGGATCACGCGGGAGTTGCCTCAGCGCCGCCACACCGACGCCTCGTGGTCGGTGCGCACCAACACCATCCGCTGGACCTCGCACCCGCGCGGTCTGGTACGGCCGGTGTACCGCGCTGACGGCTCCAAAGGCACACTTTTGCTGGCCGACATGCGCGGGGCTCCCGGGACACGGCCCGGGAACGACTGGGCCTACGGGTTTTTCGACACCACCGTGCACCGCATGTATTGGATCGGCGTGGACGGCCAGTGGTCCGAGCCCGGACCCAGCTGTTACCTGCAGGGGTTCGATTTGGCCACCGCCGACCAGTTGGCTAACGCGATGTTCCCGGGACACCTGCGTGATGCCGCCCGGTCGGACCCGACCGCACCGCAGGTCGCACTGGCCAGCCGCCTCGGAATCCCTGACGCCGGCGAGATGGACCGCCGTGACCTGTCCGACCTGATCGCCCTGGCCCAGGCCGATCGCTGGTTCCCCCATCTGTCCCGCGCAGGACGAGATAACGAACCCGCAGCCTGACCTGCTCAGCCGCATACCGCTGACACATCACCGACGAAAGGCCAAGCCGATGTCACTTACCAGCGAAGTTCGTGACGAATTGAGCCGGGTTCCGTTGACGCAGAGCGGAGCCCGAGCGGCGCAGCTAGCCGCAATCCTGCGACTGGCCGGGGATCTGCGCGTTTGCCGGACGGGTTTGGCCGTCGAAGTGGTCGTGCATAGCAGTTCATTGGCCCGCCACTTGCGCCGTGAGATCGCGACAGCCTACGGCCACAACGCCGTTGTCACCGTGCACAGCGTCACGGGTCTGCGCCGCGATGCGCGCTACCGGGTGCGGGTCGCCGAGGGCGGAGCGGCGCTGGCCCGCCAGGCCGGCATGATCGACCGCCGCGGACGCATGGTTGCCGGGCTTCCCCCAGCCGTCGTTGGTGGGTCCATCGGTGAGGTCTGCGCCGCCTGGCGCGGAGCGATCATGGCCGTGGGAACGCTGCGCGGTCCCGGTCGAAACTCCGGAATATCCCTGGTGTGCCCAGGGCCGGAGGCCGCCTATGCCCTGGCCAGCTGCGCTCGCCGCATCGGGCTGGCGCCGTTGGTGCGTGAATCCCGTGGCAGGTCCAGTGTCGTGCTGCGCGACCCGGCCGATGTTGGGATGCTGCTCACCCGCATCGGGGCCGACGAGACCCGCATCGCGTGGGAACGTCGCTGCAGCCAGCACACCATGTACGCCACCGCTGCGCGGCTGGCAAATCTCGATGAAGCCAACATGCGCCGGTCCGCTCATGCCGCCGCAGCAACCTGCGAGCGCGTCGAGCAGGTTCTCGAAATCCTCGGCGACACCGCCCCCGAGCACCTGGCCTACACCGGCCGGCTGCGCATACAGCACCGCAGTGCCTCACTGGAAGAGCTGGGCCAGCTCGCCGATCCCCCGATGACCAAAGACGCTGTGGCAGGACGCTTACGCCGCCTGCTAACGCTCGGTGAGGGTCAGAGAAAGACCGCGCACCTGGTCGCCAGCTCCACCACCACGCTCACCGGGGCCGCCGTCTGATGGACCACGAAACCCGTGTCACGGTGCTCGAGCTCGCCACCGTGCC
>NZ_JBYCLA010000120.1:0-5670 GCF_057473665.1 Mycobacterium sp. TH-M25 | reverse complement strand
GTCGCCGACCAGCAGAAGTGGTCCTCGATCGGAGGGACACACCAGGATGCTCATCAGCTCTTCGTCAATCACGTTCGCTCCCAAGCTCATTGCGCACCGGACAATTCCGCCCGTGCCGGACCGGTCAGGCGCCGGAACTGCTTTGCCTCGGCGTCGAAGACCCATGCGTGGCGACCTGCCTTTGGGATCCCCGCCGCGCGCAGGGTGCTCACGGTTGGGCGGTAGGTCGCGCTGAGCTTCATCTGCGGCACCACATGCACAATGTCGGGGCCCAGTCCGAACTGCATCGCGGCGACCGCCTCGGTGAGATCGGCGGCGGTGATCGTGGCACCCGGTCGCGTCGTCACCGCGGTCACCGCGACCTGATGACCGTCGATCGGCACCCCGTAGGTCACCGCGAGGTCGACCGCCGGGATCAACCCGAGCGCGTCGGTGACCGGCTCGCAGAAAACGATGCCGCGTTTGGTGCGCACCGTCGAACCGCGCCTGCCCACCAACCAGAAGTCGCCGTCGTTGTCGCGACGGAACAGGTACTCGGTGGAGATCCAGGTGTCGGCGGGACCGAAGACACCCCGCTTGACCGAGGCGCTCGGATCTATCGGTCCGCGTGGCTCGGCGAGCAGCACACCGACCTCGTTTGCATCCGGCAGGCGGACGAGTCCGTTTTCGTTCTCCAGGATCAGATCGTGCTCGGCGTCATAGGCGCCCAACTCGACTCGCCCCGCTCCCGGCAGTGGCCGGCCCTTGCTGCCGATTTTGGCGCCGGCCACATTAGCCAACACAGCATGCCCGTCGGTGGTCGCGAAGAACTCCACGATGTGTGCGGGCGCGAACACATCGACGATCCGCTGCCACACACCGGTCGGCATACCCGAGCCGATGAACAGCCGGACCGGATGGTTGCCGCGCAGGGTGAAACCCGGGTCGTCGATGACGTCTCGGAGCATGGCCCATGTGTAGGAGACCACGGTGACGCCGTACTGGTTGAGCTCCGAAACAAAACGTTCGGGCTTGAGTCCGCGAGACAGCGCGATGCGGGTGCCGCCGACGACCGCACCACCGAGGCTGACGAGCAGGCCCGACTCGTGGTGCAGTGGTGTGAGGCAGTACAGCGTGTCGCTACGACTCAGCGCCGCCGCGGAGGCGGTGCCGAAAGCCGACAACGCCCAGCGGTAGTTGGTGATCTGTTTGGCGACGAGTTGCCCGCCGGCGGTGCTGAACCCGATGAACGCGATGTCACGCGCGTAGCCCGGGTTGGGCCGATACCAGGCCGGGAATTCGACGGCGTCGGGGTCGATTTTCTCCATGTCGATCACGTTGGTGTCATCGGCCAGGTGCAGATCACGGGCTTCACCGCCGCCGAGGACCAACAGCTGTGCGGGTAGTTGCCGTGCGGCCTCGAGATTGGTGGGGTCAGTGATGATCTCGCTCACTCCCCCGAGCCGGACCTCGGCCGCCAGGTCGACGTCCGGTTGCAGCAGAACGGCGACGGCACCCAACCGCGACAGCGCGGCGATGGCGACCAGTGCGCTGGGCCGGGTCTCCATTAACACGCCGACGTGCTCGCCCTGGCGGATCCCGACCGCGATCAAGCCGCGCACGACGTTGTCGATACGGCGGTTGACCGCCTCGTAGGTATGGACGCGTCCGTCGAAGAGCAGGAATTCACCGTTCGGGGCGTCGTGCGCCTGTTCGCCGATGATGCGGCCCAGCGAGATTCGGGTGTGGTCGTTGATCTGGCCCAGTCGGGCCAGTCGCGGCAGCGTCCGCACCGTCTCGACGGCCAGTGCGCGCACAGACTTGTTCGCCGCGAAAACCGCGTCGGCCGCTCCGCGAACCAGTGTCAGAGCCACCTCGGACACCTCGCCGAAGCCGTGCATCATCCGCGAACTCAGCGCGACGCCGCGGTCGTCCGGTTCGGTCGGCTGGTCCGCCATCGGGAAGATGTCGGTGGGCTTGGTGCCGCTTCCGGAAATCCACAGCGCCCAGTCGACCACAGTCGGCCAAGACTCCTGCGCTGCTCTGGATCCGACCACCAGACCGAAATGACCTGTCCGGATCAAATATTCGTAAACCTCGGCGTTGGGCGCTGCCCGCCGGATACCGCGCACCGCGGCCGGCTGACCAATATCGTCGACCTCTCCGACGAACGCCAAGATGGGACAGGTGATGTCGGTCAGCGTCACCAGCTGGCCGTTGATCGCGAAACCGCCGGTCATCATCCGGTTGTGTGCGATGAATTGCTTGAGCAGTTCCGAGATCGCCGGCCCGGACCAAGCGATCCAGCCTTCGGACTCCAAGAATCTGCGCTGGGCCTCGCGAGGTAGCAGCGCTTCACGATCGTGCAGTTGGCGCACGAAGTCGACGCGCGCTTTGGCCGTCTTGAGCGGATCGAGCATCTGAAAGCCGGTGCGCGCCAACCACCCTGGAATGTCGAGGCGGTTGAAGACATGGTCAGCCATGAAATTGGCGATGCCAGGAGCCAGGTTGGGCGGAAGCCCCATCGGCAGGGCCGCCAACGTGTCGACGGGAGAACCGAACGTCACAATGCTCGCGATAGAACTCGAGCGCCGGTAGGCAGCCGCCTGATAGCAGAACATCCCGCCTTGCGAATAGCCGGCGAGATGGACGTCGCGACCGGCGATGCCGGTGAGGACGTCGATCGCCTCGCTCAGCGCCACGATGTGATCGGTCAGGGTGCGGCGCATTCCGCCTTCGACCTCGTCGGGTGAGCCGAAGTCGATAACCCAGGGATCAAGCCCGGCTTCGTGCAGGATGCCTACCGCGCCGTCCTCTCGGGCGACGTCCCACATATTCGCCGACATCATCATGGGGTGTACCAGCAACACCGGCGGGCCTGCCTGGGGATGCCCCGGGCGGCTGTCCGGCGGGTAGTACCGCCGGAGCTTGTACATCGGTGTGCTCTCCACCACCTGCGACGGTGATGGCGAGTTGCCGGTTTCCAAGCCGCCGAGCCGCAACACTTCCAGGCCGTTCTGCGCGGTCGCGATCAGCCGCTCAACCGGTCGGGTGAGCGCTGAAACCCTCAAATCCATCCCGCCGCTCCCCCGTTTGCCGCTGCGAACGCCGATTGCTTCCGCCATTCTGGCAGACGCAGCCCCGTTCGTTAGCCGCGATGGCCAACCTGGTCGACAGCGAACGCGTCACGTCCGGCAGCCGGACGCATGAACACCGCGCCCGCATCGCCAGGCTAACCTCGGGCCGGTGGCACACTTGCTGGGCGCCGAGGCGGTTCACCTGGAATACCCGACCGGGGTCGTTTTCGACTCGACGACGGTCGGGGTCGGTGACGGCGATCGCATCGGCATCGTGGGACGCAACGGCGACGGCAAGTCCAGTTTGCTGGGTCTGCTCACCGGCCAGGTGTGTCCGGATGCCGGCCGGGTCACCCGGCGCAGCGGGCTGCGGGTCGGGGCGCTGAGTCAAGCGGACACCCTGGATTCGGCCGGCACGGTGGGGTGGACGCTGGTCGGCGACCGGGCCGACCACGAGTGGGCCGGCGATCCGCGGATTCGTGACGTGGTCAGCGGCCTGGTTTCCGACATCGGCTGGGACGCGGTGATCGGCACCCTCAGTGGCGGGCAGCGCCGCCGGGTCCAGTTGGCGGCGCTGCTGGTCGGCGAGTGGGACGTGGTTGCGCTCGACGAGCCGACCAACCATCTCGACATCGAGGGCATCACCTGGCTGGCGAGGCATCTGCGCGAACGCTGGGCGCGCGCGACCGGCGGCCTGCTCGTGGTCACCCACGACCGCTGGTTCCTCGACGAGGTGGCAACCGCGACGTGGGAGGTGCACGACGGGCTCGTCGAGCCGTTCGAGGGCGGGTATGCCGCCTACGTCCTGCAGCGGGTCGAACGGGACCGGACGGCTGCCGTCGTCGAATCCAAGCGGCAGAACCTGATGCGTAAGGAGCTGGCCTGGCTGCGCCGCGGTCCGCCGGCCCGGACGTCGAAGCCGAAATTCCGCATCGAGGCGGCAAATCAGCTGATCGCCGACGTCCCACCGGTGCGAAACCCCGTCGAGTTGGCGAAGCTGGCGACCGCGCGACTCGGGAAAGACGTCGTCGATCTTCTTGAGGTGTCGGTGTCATTCGACGGCCGACCGGTGCTGCGTGATGTCGAGTGGCGGATAGGACCGGGCGAACGCACCGGAATAGTCGGCGCCAACGGTGCCGGAAAGTCGACACTGCTGGGACTGATCACCGGTGCCGTCCTGCCGGACAGCGGAAAAGTCAAGCGCGGCAAAACGGTTCGACTCGGCATGCTCGACCAGCGCGGAGACGAGTTGATGCCGTTGGCCGACGAGCGGGTCGCCGACCTGTTGGGTCGGCTGCGCAGCGACTACGAAGTCGACGGCCGCGACGTCACGCCCACCCAATTGCTGGAACGTCTCGGATTCGCCGGCGGCCAACTCTCCGCCCGGGTAAGTGAGTTATCGGGCGGGCAGCGCCGCCGGTTGCAACTGATGCTCACGCTGCTGGCCGAACCCAACGTGCTGCTGCTCGACGAGCCGACCAACGACGTCGACACCGACATGCTGGCCGCCACCGAAGATCTGCTCGACTCCTGGCCGGGCACGCTGATCGTGGTCTCACACGACCGCTACCTGCTGGAGCGGGTGACCGATCAGCAATACGCGATCCTGGACGGAAGGCTGCGGCACCTGCCCGGCGGCATCGACGAGTACCTGCAGATGACGACGCAGGCGAGTGCGCGGCGCGTCGTCGCGGCGGCGACCAAACCATCGGCTTCTTTGGAGGTCTCCGGTTCCGAACTCCGTTCCGCGCAGAAAGAGATCGCCGCGATCGACCGCAGGCTGGCCCGGCTGGCCGAGCAGATCGACGCCAAGCATCGCGAACTGGCCGAGCATGATCCGTCCGACCACGTCGGAATAACCGGCCTCGCCGATCAATTGCGAGAATTGGAAAGCGACGTTGCCGAGCTGGAAACCCGATGGATGGAAGTTTCCGAAGTTTTTGATTGAGTGTGAAAATCGGCACTGAATGAAATGTCCAAGATTCGGGACAGGTTGCATTCCGGTGAGCGCGCCGAGAATGGCGCGGTTTGTATCTTCACGAAATTGCCTTCACCAGAGGGGATATCTTTTAGGATTCTGCACAAGCGAACGTCGCTGTCCCGGAATTTGGTGGCCGCCACTGATACGGAGAGAGATGTCTGCATGACGCAACGTCGCATCGCGTTGGCTGGGCTGGCGACTGCGGGCTTGGTTTTCCTAGCCGGCATGGCGTTCGCCGGCAATGCGCGTTCGGGTCTGCTGAGCATCCATGTGTTCGGCCCCGCAGGTTCGGCGATCATGGGTTTGTTCGCTACCGGATGCGCTCTCGCCGCGGCGTTGGCCGCCCGTGGTGGGCAACGCCGCGCGTGGAGGGCCATGGCTGTCGGATTGGGTGGCTGGACCGTCGGTAGCGCCGTGTGGTGCTACGTCGCAGGAGGCGGCGCAGCACCGATCTCGACATCGTCGGCCGCCGAGCTCGGCTATCTGGTGTTGCCGTTGTTTGCCGTGGCAGCTGCACTTTTGGTGCCGGGCCATCATGACTCGAGGTTCGGTCTGGGCGTTTTTCTCGACGGGGTTCTCGTTGCCGCTTCGTTGTTGGAAGGCGTCGGCATTCTGGCGTTGAGCACGGCGGCC
>NZ_JBYCLA010000119.1:0-5588 GCF_057473665.1 Mycobacterium sp. TH-M25 | reverse complement strand
TAACACCATCAACAAGGCCGGATAACCCTAAGCGGCAATGTCTTTCGACATCCTTATCAGCGGCGGCGGTATCGCCGGACCGAGCCTGTCCTACTGGCTCGCCCGCCAGGGCCACGCCGTGACGGTCGTCGAGCAGGCCCGCGAACTGCGAACCGGCGGGCAAGCAATCGACTTTCGCGGTCCGGCGCTCAGCGTGCTCGAGAAGATGGGTTTACTGGAGAAGGTCCAAGCGCACGCCACCGGAATGGGTGCGCTCGTGCTGGTCGACGGGCGGGGCAGAGAGGTCGGCCGGTTGCCCGCCGAGGTGGTCAGCGGCGAGATCGAGATTCACTGGGGCACGTTCACCCGCATCCTCTACGAAGCCGTGCGTGAGGACGTCAGTTATCGCTTCGGCGTGCGTATTACAGCGATCGAGGACGACGGCCATCGGGTCAGGGCGAGCTTCAGCGACGGCTCCACAGCCGACTACGACCTCGTCGTCGGAGCCGACGGTCTGCACTCCGGCGTGCGCCGGCTGGTGTTCGGCCCCGAGGACGACTACGTCACCCAGTTGGGGCAGTGTTTCGGGTTCTTCGACATCGACAACCGGTTGCGGATGGACCATTGCGGCATGGCGTACATCGACTCCGGTCGCACCGCGGCGCTGCAAGCCATCGATCCCGACCAGCCTGCGCGGGCGAGCCTGTTTCTCAACGACCCCGGGATCGACTTCGACTATCGCAAGACCGAGCGAAACAAACGACTGTTCGCGCACAGGTATGCGGGCATGGGGTGGGAGGTCCCACACATCCTCGACGGTCTGGCCAAGACGCCCGAGGTGTACTTCGATTCGATCGCGCAGGTCCATCTGGACTCGTATGCGCGCGGCCGAGTGTGCCTGACCGGCGATGCCGCCTGGTGCGCCTCGCCTCGTTCCGGCATGGGCACCACCCTGGCGATGGTCGGCTCCTATCTGCTGGCTCACGAAATATCCTCAGCAGGAACCGATTACGCTTCAGCTCTGGAGCGATACCAGCAACTGATGACGCCGTATGTCGCACGCTGCCAGAAGCTCGCCATCCACGCGCTCAAGGCCGATCGTTACTCGTCGGGCCGGCGCGCCACAGTGCGCAACCTCGCGCTCCGGATGCTGCGTATCCCGATGGTCAGCAAGCTGGTTGCCCGGCAGTCGCTGGCGGTCGCGCGGTCGTTCACGCTGCCGAGTTACTGAGCCGCGGCACCGTGGCGGCCGGCGCCGGCAGCAAAGCGACCGGCGCCTTCGTTGGCCTCGGCGGCGACCCGGGAGATGCTGGCGAATTCGTAGTCCAGCGCCTCGGCTTCGGGCAGACCCCACTGATGCAACGCCGACAATCGGTCCGACCGCAGGCACTGCTGAGGCAATGCCGACAGTTCGAGGGCGAGGTTCTCCGCGGCTTCGCGCGCCTGCCCTTTGGGCACGACACGATTGGCCAGTCCGATTGCCAGCGCCTCGGCCGCATCGACCGGACGACCGGTGAGGATCATGTCCATCGCGCGACTCTGCCCGATCAGCCGGGGAAGGCGGATCGTGCCGCCGTCGATCAGCGGCACCCCCCAGCGGCGGCAGAACACCCCGAAAACGGCGTCCTCTTCGGCGATCCGTAGATCACACCAGATCGCCAACTCCAGACCGCCGGCCACCGCGAAGCCGCTGACCGCGGCGATAACCGGCTTGGACAACACCATCCGACTCGGTCCCATCGGACCCGGACCGGTGCGGCGCACCGCGTTGGCGTCCGGTGTGCCGAATGCTTTCAAGTCAGCCCCGGCGCAGAAGGTTCCGTTGTCTCCCCAGAGCACCGCCACCGATGCGGAGTCGTCGCGGTCGAACTCGTCGAAAGCGTCGAACAGTGCGGCGGCGGTGGGCCCGTTGACGGCATTGCGGGCTGTTGGCCGGTTGAGAATGACGGTGGTCACCGGACCGTGACGTTCTACTCGCACCGGCTCGCTCATGTCGCCTCCATTAGTCGGATATTGTTGCGCCGCAGAAACAGTTCGGCGGCAAAGTCGTTGTAGGCGGCACGCAACCGGCCGCCCGGCCACGTCACCGGCAGCAGCTCGTCGGGCAGCACCGGATCGGTCAGCAGGTGGCGCACCATCGCGGCAGCCGTCACGAAGCGCCCGGGCACGTCGGCGGCGTCGGACATGTCGGCGAGCAGCCGCTCACCGATGCGCGCCCACGACTCCAGATCCCACAATTGACCGGCCAGCTGCGCGGGGTCGTCGTCGCGGGCCTGCACGATCCGCACCCGGCCCCGGACGTCGGAGTCCAACTCAAGCTCCAGGTTGTCCGGCCGCATCCAGACACCTTCCCGTAGCTCGCCGAAACGATTGTGGTGCAGTGTGGTTCGCAGCGTTGCTCGACTGCGGGCGTCGGTGCCGACGCTGGTGACGATGAGCGTTGCCCAGGCTCCGCGCCAGGGACGGACCTGGGGCCGCATGGACTCGTCCTGTCGGCGCTGGCGGGCCAGCAGTCGATCGGAGAGTCGGTAACCGTCGGCGGAACGCACCAGGTCACCCGCGCTGACCATCCGGGTCAGGGCGACTCGCAGGGTGGCTTCTTTGATGCCGAAGTCGCTTGTCAGCTGGATCAATTCGGCAGCGCTCGCCCATGCCGGATGGGCGCCGAGCATCACACTCAGCACCACCGACCGAGCGGGCATGCGGGCCAGTGATTTTGGCATCGGATCAGACCTGCGACGCCCGCCGGCCGTAGTCACCGAAGGGTTCGTCGCGATGCTTGACCGCGTCACGGAAGCCGTGCTCGACCGCGTCCGCGACGAAGGCATGGCCTTCGGGCGTGTGCCGGGCGACCCCGTCGAACACCGTGCTGACCATCCTGCTGGTGGCCACACCCTGTTGCAGCAGAGCGGAATTGAGCGCGAGCTTGACCATGATCAGCTGGTTGACCGGGACGGCCGCGATCCGCTCGACCAGGCGTTCGGTGCGCTCGTCGAGGTCCTTCGGGTCGGGCGCCTCGACGGCCAGCCCCCATTCGGCGGCTTGGGCGCCGGTGATGCAATCTCCGGTCAGCAGGAGGCGTTTGGCGCGCTGGTCGCCCAGCCGATGGGCCCACATGCCGGCCGCCGGCACGCCCCACACCCGGGTCGGCGGGTAGCCGATCTTGGCGTCCGCGGCGGCGATCACCTGGTCGGCGTGCAACGCGATGTCGGTGCCGCCGGCCACGCAGTAGCCGTGGATCTTGGCCACCGTCGGCTTGTCGGCGTGCAGCAGGCTGGAGAAGCCACGCACGAAGCGGCTCATCATCTGGTAGTCGATCATCGGATCCCACGGCTGGTTCGGTAAGTGGTTGACCGCCTGGGTTTTACCGTCCAGCGATGTGCCGTGATACGCCCCGGTGCCACCCGCCGAGCCGGTGCGATCGGCGTAGGCACTGAGGTCGAACCCCGCGCAGAAGCCCTCACCGCGACCCGATACCAGAATGACGTGCACTGCTGGATCCAGGTCGGCGCGTTCGACCAGAGCCGAGAGTTCCAGCGGGGTGTCGGCGATGATCGCGTTGCCTTTGTCCGGCCGGTTGAAGGTGATCCGCGCAACCCGATCGGTGACCTCGTAGGTCATCGTTTTCAAGTTGTCGAAATCAACCGGCCTGATCGCGTGCGTCATCCCTTAACTAGAGCACGCTCGATGATGGGCGCGAGATCCAGTCCGGCGGGCATGGTTCCGAATGCGCCGCCCCAGCGGCCCTCCAGCCGGGTGGCCAGGAACGCCTCGGCGACGGCCGGGTGTCCGTGCCGCACCAGCAGCGAACCCTGCAGCGCCAGGCAGATGTCCTCGGCGACCTGACGGGCCCGGTATTGAATCGTCTCCAGCTCGCCGAGCTGCGGGCGCAACTGCTCGACGTGGCGATCCAACCGGACGTCTTGACCGGCGCTCTTGCCGAGCTCGTCGAACAGGACCTCGATGCATTCAGGTCGAGTTGCCATGGCGCGCAGCGTGTCCAGCGCGCTCACGTTGCCCGAGCCTTCCCAGATGCCCATCAGCGGGGCCTCCCGGTAGAGCCGCGGCATGCCGGACTCCTCGACGTAACCGTTGCCGCCCAGACATTCCATGGCTTCAGCGGCGTGCGGGGTCGCACGCTTGCACACCCAGTACTTGCTGGCCGCCAACCCGATACGACGAAGCAGAGTCTCGGTCTCGTCGCCGCGCACCGCATTGTCGGTGGCCCCGGCCATCCGCATCGCGACCATGGTGGCGGCCTCAGCCTCGACGGCAAGGTCGGCCAGCACGTTGCGCATCAGTGGCTGGTCGATCAGATATTCGCCAAATGCCTTGCGGTGCTGGGCATGGTGCACAGCCTGGGTGAGTCCGGTGCGCATGCTGGTGGCGCTGCCCAGGGTGCAGTCCAGTCGGGTGAGGTTGACCATCTCGATGATGGTCGACACCCCGCGGCCTTCCTCGCCGACCAGCCACGCGGTGGCGCCGTCGTACTCGACTTCACTGGAGGCGTTGGCGTTGTTGCCGAGCTTGTCCTTGAGGCGCTGCAGGCGCATCCGGTTGAGGCTGCCGTCGGGCAATACACGCGGCAAGAAAAAACACGACAGCCCGCCCGGCGCCTGCGCGAGCACCAGGAAGATGTCGCACATCGGCGCCGAGGTGAACCACTTGTGGCCCGTCAACCGGTAGGTGCCGTCGCCGTTGGGCGCGGCCTCGGTGTTGCCGGCGCGGACGTCGGAGCCACCCTGCTTTTCGGTCATCGACATACCGGCGGTAATCCCGAGTTTGGTTGTCGCAAGCTTTAATTCGGGGTCGTACTGGCGACTGGTCAGCAGCGGTTCGTAGGTGGCGGCCAGCTCGGGGTTGAACCGCAGCGCGGGGACGACCGCATAGGTCATGGAAATCGGGCACATGTGGCCGGGTTCGGCGGTCCAGACGCTGGTCTTGGCCGCGCGCACCACGTGGGAGCCGCGCCGGTCGTCGGCCCAGGGCGCCGCGTGCAGGCCGTGCTCGATCGCCACCTGCATGAGCTCGTGGTACGCCGGGTCGTATTCGACCTCGTCGATCCGGTTGCCATAGCGGTCGTGCGTGCGCAGGATCGGCCGGTTGCGCTGTGCCAGTTCGCCCCAGCGCTGCGCCTGCCGGGAGCCGGCGATCGCGCCGATCGCGGTCACGTCGTCGAGGCCCCACTGGCCACCTTCGCGGATCAGCGCCTCGATCAGCACCGGCGACGAGGCCGGGTTGTGCTCTTCCAGCGGTGGCACCTGGTTACTGACGACATGTGTATCTGGCATGCCGCCAATATTACATTTTTTCTGCAATTGCACAAGAGGTGTAATGCTCAGCGGTGGTGGCTGTCGAAAAAATTCCAGAGCCTGCCGGTGGCGAAGTCGGGCCAGCGGTGGCCGCCGTCGGCCACGGTGATCAACGCGACCCCGCGACCCTGCGCACAGTCGGCGATCAAGGTAGTGACCTGACCCTCGCTTGTCTCAGTAGGCGGCTGGCACTGATCAACTCTGCGCCCCAACGCATTCAAGTCCGGTATCGCCGGACCGTGGATGTGGGCTAAGCCGTGGCCGGGGCCGCCGCCGTCGGGACTGTTCGGATCGGCG